>VHCI01000001.1 GCA_016871775.1 Verrucomicrobiota bacterium
TGCCACCGTCGCGATGGCCGGGGTGGTCCGGGCGACTTACCTCGCGTGGCAGCATTTAGCACCCGCGGGGCTGGCGGCGGATGCGGCCGGCCTAGTTGTCATCATTAGCGGCGCGGCTGGATTCTACGTCGCGCTGCTCTGGCTGCTACGTCTCCAGGGCCGGGAGGAACTGGCCGCGATCGGACAGCGTTTCCGCGAGAGGATCGGGGGTCGGCGGTGAGGTTCCGGCCAGACGGATTCCTGCTCGGGATGGTCGCGGCGGCGGCGCTGGCGTGGTTGGGGCCCGCTCCCGGGGCGACCGGTGGTGCGCTCCGGCCGGACCTGCTCGCCAAGGCTGGGGTCGCGCTCCTCTTCTTTCTGCACGGGCTGGCCCTGTCGTGCGGCGCGCTGCGCGACGGGGTTTTGCACTGGCGCCTGCACCTGCTAGCCCAGAGCTGCGTCTTCCTGCTTTTCCCGCTCCTCGGGCTGGTGCTGTACCACGGGCTGGCGGGCCAGTTGGCGGAGCCGCTGAGGATTGGCCTGTTCTTCCTCTGCGCGGCCCCATCGACGGTCTCCTCCTCCGTCGCGATGACGGCCGCGGCGCGGGGCAACGTCGCTGGATCTGTGTTCAACGCCACCACTTCCAGTCTGCTTGGTATCATCCTGACTCCCCTATGGGTGGCGACCGCCCTTGGGGCCGCAGGTGAGACCCGCCCCCTCGGGCCGGTGATCTGGGATCTTGTCCGGTGGCTACTGCTGCCGTTGGCGGCCGGTCAGGCGCTGCGGCCGTGGTGGGGCGCGTGGCTCGCGGCGCGCAAGGCGCGGATTGCTTACGTCGACCGCGGCGTGATCCTGTTTCTGGTCTACACGTCTTTCTGCGACTCCTTCCAAGAGGGTGTCTGGAGGCAGCAGGGACCCTGGTCCCTCGCGCTCGTCCTAGCGCTGAGCTTGGCGGTGCTTGCGGCGATGCTGGGCGCCGCCTCCGCCGTCGCCCGGCTCGCGGGCCTGGCGCGCGAGGACCGGATCGCGATGGTCTTCTGTGGCGCCAAGAAGTCGCTCGCCGCCGGGGTGCCGATGGCAAAGCTGATCTTTGGCGCGCACCCGGCCCTGGGGATGATCCTTCTGCCGTTGATGGTCTATCACACGGTGCAACTGGTCGCGGGCGGGATGCTGGCGCAGCGTTGGGGCGAGCAACGGTAAGCCCCGCGGCTTGCGCCGGGGCGGCGCGCGCCCCAGGTTCCCGCCTTTCATTCAATGACTCCTTCTTCCCCCGCCCACCTGCTCGAGGCCCTACGCTGGCGCTACGCCACCAAGCAGTTTGATCCGGCGCGCGCCATCGCGGATCCGACGTGGGCGGCGCTGGAGGAAAGCTTGGTGCTCACGCCGTCCTCCCTCGGGCTTCAGCCTTGGCGGTTCGTGGTCGTCACCCAGCCGGAGTTGCGGGAGCCGCTGCAGGCCGCGTCCTACGGGCAGAGCCAGCCGCGAGACTGCTCGCATTTCGTGGTTTTCACCGTTCGGCGCGGGCTGGACGCGTCGCACATCGACCGGCACGTCGCCCGGACCGCCGCGGTGCGCGGGGTGGCGGTGGAGTCGCTGGCCAAATTCCGCGGGATGATGGCGGGCAGCGTCGAGCGGGCGCGCCGCGAGGGCACGCTGGACACGTGGCAGGACCATCAGGGCTACATCGCGCTGGGCCAGTTCATGCTGGCGGCGGCGCTCCTCGGCGTGGACACGTGCCCGATGGAGGGCATCGAGCCCCGCAAGTACGACGAGATCCTTGGCCTGGCTGGCACGGGCTACGGCACGGTCGTGGCCTGCGCGGCGGGCTACCGGGCGGCGGGGGATAAGTACGCGGCGGCCCCGAAGGTGCGCTTTCCGCGCGCCGAGGTCGTGGACGTCCGCCCCTGAGGGGCGGCTCCGGGGGATCAGCGCGCGTTGTCGTTGATCGGGCGTTCGACGACGAACGGGGCCGGGAAATCAGCCGCGCGGTCGCCGGCCCGTCCGCGGAGGCGCTTGTTCTGCGACCCGCCGAGCGGCGGGTTGAGCGGGATCTCCATCCCGCCGAGCTCGCCCATCAACCGGTAGAGCTGGCGCTCCATGGCCACCGCCGTCTCCCGGTGCGCGGGATCGTGGAGGAGGTTACGCTGCTCCTCCGGGTCCGCCTGCAGGTCGTAGAGCTCGTCGGTGTCCCAGAGTCCGTAATAGGTGATGTATTTAAAGCGGTCGCCGCGGAGCGCGAAGACGGTGGGGGATTGGGGGAAGTTTTTCTCCCAGAAGTATACGTAGAGGAAGTGCTGGCGCCAGGGGATCGAGCGACCCTGCGCAAGGGGCAGGAAGCTGCGGCCGTCCATATGCGCGGGAGTGGCAAGGCCCATCGCCTCAAGAATCGTCGGGGCAACGTCGAGATTGGCGACTACCTGGTCGATCGCCTTGCCGCCCGGGAACAGGGAGGGACATTGCATCAGCATCGGGATGCGGATGGAGGCCTCGTAGGCGACGCGCTTGTCGATCAGGCCGTGCTCGCCGAACATAAAGCCGTTGTCGCCCATATAGACGATCAGGGTGTCGTCGTGGACACCCTTCGCCTTCAGCTCGGCGAGGATCCGGCCGACGCTGTCGTCGACCGCGAGCAAGGTTTCGCAGTAGCGCTTGTAGTAGCGCTCGATATCGAGGTCGCTGTGATAGGGGAAGTCGACCCCATGCCAGGAGTTGCGCTGGTCGCGGAGCCAGCGGGGCTTGCCGGCTTGGGTAGCCGGGTCGGTGGCCGCCGCGGGCCGGCGCCAAGTCTTGTGGCTCAGGCGACCCTCGTGGCGCGCGGCCGGGGTGAAGTTGGCGTGCACCGCCTTGTGGGAGAGGTAAAGGAAGAACGGCTTCCCGCCCGCGGGCTGCTCGCGGATGAAGTCGAGCGCGTAATCGGTGAGCTCGTCGGTAATGTACCCGCGCTGCGGCACGCGCCGACCGTCGACGTTGAGGGTGTAATCGGGGGTTGGGGGCAGGTACTCGCCCTGGCCGCGGAAACTCACCCAGCGGTCGAAGCCTGGCTGCGGTTGGTCCCCCTCGCCGCCCATGTGCCACTTGCCGAAGAAGCCCGTCCGGTAGCCCGCCCGTTGCAGGTACTGCGGGAAATAGACCGTGCCCGGGGGGATCGCGCGGTTGTTGTCGATCACGCGGTGGCGGAACGTGTATAGCCCGGTGAGGATCGAGGCACGGCTCGGGGAGCAGAGGGAGGTCGTGACCAGCGCGTTGCGGACGTGCACACCGTTCCGCGCGAGGGAGTCGAGGTGCGGCGTCTCCGCCAAGGGGTGGCCGAGGAAGCCGAGCGCATCGTAACGGTGGTCATCGACCAGAATGAGGATGACGTTGCGCGGCCGGGTCCCAGGCAGGGGCTCCGGGCGGATCTCGACGGAGGTGGCGGCGGTCGCGGCGAGCGCGAGCCAAGGTAGCAGCAGGAGGTGTAGTCGGTTCATCAGGTAAAGCTCACCACCGGGGTTCGGCCTGGGTCCGGTTCCACGCCTCCCAGCGGGCCGCCAGTTCCTGCACCAGGGCGGGTTCGCGCGCGGCCAAGTCCTCCGTCTCCCCGGGATCACGGCCGAGGTGGTAGAGGTGCCAAGGACCCGAGCGCTCGCGGGCGGGGTCGCGCAACAACTTCCAGTCCCCGGACCGTACTGCGGCCCGGGGACCCATCCGCCAGAGCAGGGTGCGCTCCCGCGCCGGTTGCCGCAGCGCGGTGGCCAGGTCCTCCCCGTCGAGGCCAAGCTCCCCGGGGGAGCGCCCAGCGGCCGCGAGGATGGTCGCGGCGAGGTCGAGAGAACTTACGGGACGCGTCTCCACGCGGCCGCCGGGCAGCCCCTCCGGCCAGCGCACAAGAAACGGCACGCGGATCCCGCCCTCGAGAAGCGAGCCCTTCTCGCCGCGGAGAGGCGTGTTGCGGGAGGTGAGCTCGCGGCTCGCGCCGCCGTTGTCCGAAAGGAACGCGACGATCGTGTTGCCGTCGAGGCCGTGATAATGAAGCCGGGTGAGGATTTCGCCCACGCCCTCGTCGAGCTGCGCGAGAAGCGCGGCGAAGATCCGGCGATGCAGGTCCGGCAGGTGCGGGAAACGAGCGAGGTGGCGGTCTGTGGCCTGCAGCGGCGAGTGCACCGCGTTGTAAGCCACGTAGAGGAAAAAGGGCTGGGCGGAGTGACGCTCGATGAAGTCGCACGCCTCCCGCGTGAGGGCGTCGGTGAGGTGCTGCGGCTCGTCGACCGGCTGGCTGCCGCGCAGCACCGGGTTGTTGGCGTCGTAGTCGGGCTCCTGCGTGCCCATATGCGTGGTCCAGACGGTGCGCCCGTCCGGGGAGGTCCAACGGCCCTCACCCCCATCGGGCAGGCGGAGCCGGCGGAGCCAGGTGATGCCGCCGTTCCACGGCCGCTGGGCGTAGGTGTGACCCTCGTGGAGGAAGCCGTAGAACTCGTCAAAGCCGCGACGGAGCGGGTGGTACGCGGCGGTGCCCCCGAGATGCCACTTGCCGATGGCGGCCGTGGCGTAGCCGGTCGCGCGGAGGTGCTGCGCGAGGGTGCGCTCGTCGACTGGTAAACCAACCTTGGGGTCGGCGTTCACGGCGCCGATGGGGTTGCCCTCGAAGCCGAAGCGCGTCTGCTGGCGCCCGGTGAGCAGGCCTGCGCGCGAGGGCGCGCAGACGGAGGCGGTGACGTAGCCTTGGGTGAAGCGCAGGCCCTCCTCCGCGAGACGGTCCAGGTGCGGGGTGGGGATCTCGGTGCCGCCGTAGGCGCCGAGTTCCCCGTAGCCGAGGTCATCGGCGACGATCAGCACGACGTTCGGGCGCGGCGCGGGCGTGGTGGCGCCGGGCGCGGCGAGGGGCAGGAGCAGCAGCGGAAGCAGGCGGCGTGAGGTCATCAGGGTGGCCAAATCTGGGCCGGAGGACTCCCGGCTGCCAAGGCGCAACCGCCGCCTAAATGAGTCCGCCTTCAGGTGTCCGGACCCCAGCGCCAACGGGGCCGTTCGCCCTTCCACCAGCACACCATGATCAGGCCAGCGGCATCGAGGACCACTGCGGCGACGAACCAGCCTGGGTGCCGGGGCAGCAGCAGCACGGCGGCCCCGAGGGCGGCGACGAAGGCCGTGATCACCGCCCAGCCCTGCCAGCGGCGGGGCACACCCCAGCCCCACCCGTAGGTCTTCAGCGGGAACCAGGCTTGTTCCGGAGGCAGGGGCATCCGTCGGTTAAAGTCCGAGGCCCACGGGTTTGCAAGGGCGGACCGGCGGTGAATTCGCTTGGCCCGGGGGCGCGGCTCCTGCTCTGCTCCGCGCACCTCCTCCGCCGGATGCGCGTGGCCCTGCTCCTCTCCTCCCTCCTGCTCACCTCCCTGCCGGCCGTTGTGCCGCGGGTCCTGCCGCCGGGCCAACTGCCCGACGACATCCGTCTCCAGGCTCCGAAGGATCTTGACGGTTATTTCCCGTTCACGCCCCCCGCCACCGCCGCGGAGTGGGCCGCGCGGAGCGCGCAGGTCCGGCGGCAAATCCTAGTTTCGCAGGGCCTTTGGCCGATGCCCACGCGCGGGCCGTTGCAGGCGGTCGTACACGGACGGATCGAGCGGGAGGACTATGCGGTTGAGAAGGTCTACTTTGAAAGCGCGCCCGGGTTTTTCGTCACCGGCAGCCTCTATCGGCCGTTGCGTCCCGTGGGGCGCGTGCCCGTGGTCCTCTTCGCGCACGGCCATTGGAAGGACGCCCGCCTCTCAGAGGAGACCGAGGCCAAGCTGCGCCAGGAAATCGCGACCGGGCAGGAGCGTTTCGAGCAGGGCGGGCGCAGCCGCTTCCAGGCGATGTGCGTGCAACTGGCGCGGATGGGCTGCATGGTCTGGCAGTGGGATATGCTGAGCGACTCCGACGCGCGGCAGTTCTCGGCGCAGGTGATCCACCGTTTCGCCAAGCAGCGGCCGGAGATGAACACGGTCGAGAACTGGGGCCTCTACAGCACGCCCGCCGAGTCGCGCCTGCAGAGCGTGATGGGCCTGCAGACCTGGAACGCGGTGCGCTCGCTCGATTTCGTCCTCAGCCTGCCGGAGGTGGATCCGGAGCGGGTGGCCATCACCGGCGCGAGCGGCGGGGGCACGCAGACCATGCTGCTCGCGGCGATCGACTCCCGGGTAAAGCTCTCCTTCCCCGCCGTGATGGTCAGCACCGCGATGCAGGGTGGCTGCACCTGCGAGAACTCATCGCTGCTCCGCATTGGCACCGGGAACGTAGAGTTCGCCGCGCTCTTCGCGCCTGGGCCGCAGGGGATGACGACCGCAAACGACTGGACGCGGGAGATGTCGACCAAGGGTTTCCCCCAGCTGCAGCGCCTGTACGCGCTGCTCGGCGCGCCGAAGCACGTGCACCTGCACCGTGGAGAGCACTTCCCGCACAACTACAACGCGGTATCGCGCTCCGCCTTCCACACCTTTCTCAACCAGCACTTCCGGCTCGGCCAGAAGGAGCCGGTCGTCGAGCGCGACTACGTGCCGTTGACCCGCGACCAATTGACGGTCTGGGGGCCCGGTCACCCGGCGCCGAAGAGCGAGGATCCCGACTTCGAGCGCGCGCTGCTGCGCTGGTTCGCGGAGGACGCGCGCCGCCAGCTTGAGGCCACCGTGCCGCAGCCGGCGCGGTTTCGGGAGTTGGTCGGCGGCGGTTTCGCGGCGGCGCTCGGACGCGACCGCGACGCGGCGGGTGTGACCCGCTGGATTGCGGGAACGACGGTGGAACGCGGGGACTTCCGGGAGCTCGCGGGCCGCGTGCGCAATGAAACGCACCGCGAGGAACTGCCGGCGGTGCTGCTGGAGCCGGCGAAGCCTTCCGGCCGCGTGGTGCTCTGGGCGGATTCCGCTGGCAAGTCCGGGCTGCGCGACGCGCAGGGTGGCCTGCGTCCGGAGGTTTTCCGGCTGCTTCGGGCCGGGCACGCGGTGCTGGCGGCCGATCTCCTGTTTCTGGGTGAGTTCGTCACCGAGGGTGGAGCGCCGCGGCAGACGCGGGTGGTGCGCAACCCGCGGGAATCCGCGGCCTACACACACGGTTATAATTCCTCCCTGTTCGCCCAGCGCGCGCACGACATTTTGACGCTCACCCGCTTCGCCCGCGAAAGCTTGGGAATCCGGCAGGTGGACCTGTTGGGTCTCGGGGAGCTGGGGCCCGTGGCCGTCGCGGCCCGCGCCCTGGCAGGTGGGGAGATCGCGCGCGCGGCGGTGTTTACTGGCGGCTTCCGCTTCGCCTCGCTGCTCGACTACCGCGACCCGCGGTTTCTGCCGGGCGGGGCCAAGTACCTGGATGTCCCGGGCCTGCTGGCCCTCAGCGCGCCGCATCCGCTCTGGGTCGCCGGTGAGCCCGAGGGCGAGGCGATCGCGTCCGGCGCCTACGCCGCGGCGGCGAGTGCATCGAACCTCCAGCGCCACCGCGGTCCCGCGGAGGGCGGATTGTCCGCCGCGCTGGACTGGCTGCTGCGCTGAGGCGGGCTCCGGTTCAGGCGGTGCCTAGCGTCCCGTGGCGGAAGGCCGCCGCGAGGGCGGACCACGCGCGGGCCCGGTGGCTGAGGC
Organism: Verrucomicrobiota bacterium; assembly: GCA_016871775.1. Lineage (GTDB taxonomy): Bacteria > Verrucomicrobiota > Verrucomicrobiia > Opitutales > Opitutaceae > ER46. Next base: position 7,554 of record VHCI01000001.1, read on the forward strand.
GGTTCTTCGCCGCGTCCCCGAGGCGAGCCAGCGTGGCCGTGTGGCCTTCGGGGATGAAGAGCGGGTCATAGCCGAAGCCGCCGCCGCCGTCCGGTGCGAGCGCGAGGCGCCCGGCGCAGCGGCCCTCGAATTGGCTTTCGCGGCCCGCGGGATCCAGCAGGCACAGCACGCACACGAAGCGGGCGCCCCGCGCGGCCGGGGGCACGCCCGCCATCGCCGCGACGAGCTTGGCGAGGTTGGCGGCCGGATCCCCGGCGAGGCCAGCGTAGTAAGCGGATTCCACCCCGGGCGCGCCCTCAAGGGCGTCCACGCACAGCCCGCTGTCATCTGCGAGCGACCAATGGCCGGCCGGCAGGCGAGCGCGCAGCGCCTGGGCCTTTTGCCGAGCGTTGCCGGGGAAGGTGCCCGTGTCCTCCGCCACGGCCGGCATCCCGCCGAACGCGGTGGCGGACAGGACCTCCAGCGCGAGGCCGGAAGCCGCCGCGAGGGCCCGCATCTCGGCCGACTTGTGCGGGTTGCCTGAGGCGAGGACGAGACGCAGGGGCTCCTTGGCCGAAGGGTTCACCGGCGTGCCCTCCCGCGCTTGGCGCCCCCCTTGGCGCCCCGTGGCGCTGGCGCGGCGTCGGCCAGCTCTGGGCCGGCCTGCCGCGCGCGCGTGGTCATTTCCCGCTCGAGGAACGGCAGCACCGGCTCCCCCGTGGCGGAGAGGCGGGCGAAGATCTCGTCGAGGAGTTCGGCCAAGGGGCGTGGCGCCGAAGCGATGGCGGGGGAGGAGACCGGCGGCGCGGGTAGCGCGGGAGCGAGGGCGGGCTTGGGAGCGGCGGAGGGGAGGGTGAAGGGCGCGCTGGAGTGCCCGCCGCCCAGCTCCGCCGGCAGGTCCTTCACCAGGATCGCATCCCCTTGGGCGACTACGGCGCTGCGGTAGATCGTGTTCTCGAGCTCGCGGACGTTGCCCGGCCAGCCGTGCCGCAACAGCTGTGCAAGGGCTTCGGGCGAGACCTTGGAGACCCGCGTCTTGCGCTGGCGGGCAAGGTTCTGGAGGCAGAAGTCCACGATCTGGGGGATGTCCTCCCCGCGTTCCCGCAGGGCGGGCATCCGGATGCGGACGACGTTGAGGCGATAGTAGAGGTCCTCGCGGAAGGTCTTGTCGCGGACCATCGCCTCGAGGTTTTTGTTGGTCGCGGCGAGGATTCGGACGTCCACGCGGATCATCTCCGTGCCGCCGACCCGCTGGATCTCGCCCTGCTGGAGAACGCGGAGGATCTTCGTCTGGGTGGCGAGGGCCATGTCGCCGATCTCGTCGAGGAAGATGGTGCCGCCGTCGCAGAGTTCGAACTTGCCGAGGCGCTGGCCGGTGGCGCCGGTGAAGGAGCCCTTCTCGTGCCCGAACAGCTCGCTCTCGATCAGGTTGTCAGGGATCGCCGCGCAATTGACGGCGATGAACGGCCGGGTCGCGCGGTGGCTGTGCTTCCAGATGGAGCGGGCGACCAGCTCCTTGCCGGTGCCGCTCTCGCCCGTGATCATCACGGTGACGTCGCTCGCGGTGACCTGGCCGATGACTTTGAAGACCTCCTGCATCACCGGGGAGCTGCCGACGATGCCCTCGCGGTAGTCGTCCGCGTTGATGGTGGGCCGGTAGTCCCCGACGGCGCGGAGGTCCGCGTGGGCCTTGAGGGCGTGCTGCGCGAGGCCCAGCACCTTTGCCGGGTCAAAGGGCTTCATCACATAGTCGAACGCGCCGAACTTCATCGCCTCGATCGCCGTCTGGGCGGTGCCGAACGCGGTCATCAGGATCACCAGCTGCCGCGGGCTGGCCGCGCGAATGTGCTGCAGCGCCTCAATGCCACTCATTCCGCCCATCCGTACGTCGAGAAAGATCAGGTCGGGTGGCGGACCCTTGCGCACCACGGCCACGCCTTCCTCGCCGCTGGCGGCCTCGGCGACCTGGTAGCCTCGAGAGGAGAGCACGCGCGAGAGCGAATAGCGAATTTCCGCGTCGTCGTCGATGACGAGCAGGGTGGGCGGGCGGGTGGTGGCGTCGGGCATGACGGTCGGCCGGCCGGCGAGTGCGGCGGGCTAGTCCGCACTGCGCACTCGCCATTCTGGCGCTCGGCGGGTTGTTTCGCTGACGATGCTAGGCTGGTCAACGAACCTTTTCCGCGTGGCGGGAATTCAGCTCTCGCTGCACGGCTCATTTTACCTGCTGCTGGGGCTCAACGCTTGGCACGGTTGGCGAGACGCGGGCTGGGCCGGGTTGTGGTGGCACAGCAGCATCCTGGTGGCCTTCTTCCTTTGCGTGGTGTTGCACGAGCTCGGTCACTGCTTCGCTGCCCAGCGGTACGGAGTCGGGGTCTCGCGAATTTTGCTCCTTCCCATCGGCGGCGTGGCCGAGTTCGACGGCATTCCTCCGGAGCCGCGGCGCGAGGTGGTGATCAGCCTCGCCGGACCGACGGTCAACTTCGTCCTCGCTGCCGGGCTCTGGCTCGCGCTTCGCGGGTTGCCTGCGACAAAGGAACTGCCCAACGCGCTCCCGGATCTCGCCGCGTCCCTAGAGCTCCTGCTGACCTGGAATCTCCTGATGGGAACCTTCAATCTGATCCCGGCGTTTCCGATGGACGGCGGACGCGTGCTCCGCGCGCTGCTGGCGGTAAAAATGGACTACGTGCGCGCGACCTTTTGGGCGGCCACGGTGGGCAAGGTCGTGGCTGTCGCGGGCGCGGTGGCGGCGTACTTCCATCAACCGCTGGCAATTCTGTTGTTCCTCTTTGTGTTCATCGTGGGCGAGATAGAGTACCGGGGCGCTCGGCGCCGGGCCGCGGAGGAGGCGCATTTTCGGCTGACGATGGAACGGCTCCGTGCCCAGAGCATCGCCCCCGCGACGACGCCCCCCGTCTGAGGCCGGCTGAGGCGGGCTCGGGCCGCGCGAGTCAGCGCGCGGTGAGGTCGAAGGCGGCGATCTCCTCGTCGTTACGGACGAGGACGGCCCGGTTGGCGAAGGCGGGATGGGACCAGTGCACTTCCCGGACGCCGGCGCGGTTGGTCGGCGTTACCAGCTGGGCCCGGCCCAGTTCTTCGCAACCTGCGGGCGTGAGGCGCAGGAGCAGCAGCTGTCCAAGCTCGTTGTAGAGGAAGTAACGGTCCTCATGCCGCACGAGGAAAGCGGTCACCCAGCGGGCGGGCTTTCCGTTGGCGGTCGTGGGTCCAAGCGTCTCCCAAAGCCGCTCCCCGGTTTCGAGCCGCAGGCCGCGCAGCTGGCCGAAGGCGCAGACGCCGTAGATGTGGCCATCGGCGATGAACGGGGTACCCATCAGGCTGTGGAGGCCCTCGGTCCTTGTCTCGCTCGGGCCGCGGATGCTCCAGACCTCCTGGGCCTCGGGACGGTCCGCCGCCAGCCGCAGCAGCTTCGAGCCGTCGAAAAAGGTGGAGAGCAGGAGCAGGTCGCCGGCGAGGCGTGGTGAGCCGATGGCGTGCGCGAGCTTGGTTTTAAAGGGCACGCTCCAAAGCACCTCCCCGGTCGCGGGCCGGAGCCCGGAGATAGCTTCCGCGTCCCACGCCAGCACCTGGCGGGTGCCGCCAGCCTCCACCACTACCGGAGTAGAATAACCCGGCTCCCGCGGGGGCAGGGCTCGCCAGCGGATCTCGCCCGTGCGCTTGTCCAGCGCGTGCAGGGTGTGCGCGTCGCCGCCGGTCAGGCACAGCAGCAAGTCGCCCTCCACCACGGGCGCCGAGGCGAAGCCCCACAGCGGGGTGCGGGCCGCGAAGTCGCGCGGGTAGTGCCGGGACCAGAGCACGTGGCCGGTCGCCGCCTCCAGGCAATGCAGGTGACCTTCCGCGCCCAAAGTGTAAACCCGGTCCCCGTCGGCCTCGGGTGCCGCGCGCGGGCCGGAGGGGTAGCTCAGGTCGTACGGGCAGTCGTACTCGTGCGTCCAGAGGATGCGCCCGGTCCGCTCGTCGAGGCAAACGACCCGTTCCACGCCTGGCTCGGCGGTGCGCTTGAGCGCGCCGGCGGCACCGCCTCGCGTCTGCGAGCGCGGCCGGTCGAGGACGAAGACGCGACCGCCCGCGACCACCGGACTGCTGTAACCCGCGGCGATGGGGGTGCGCCAGCGCACGGGTGGGCGCCCTTCAGGGAAGGCGGCAAGTACGCCGGTTTCCCGCCAGACGCTGTCGCGCTGCGGGCCGTGCCAATGGGGCCAGTCTGCGGCCCGGGCGGTGCTGGTCAGGGCGGCGGTGAGCAGCAGGAAAACGAACGCTCCCACCGGGCAGGGAGGGAGCGTTCGGGACATTTGCGAGGGGGGCGGGCGGCGGCCGGCCCGCCGGCTCAGCGGCCGAGGCTGGCGCGCAGGCTCGCGAGTTGGCCGGCGCTGCCGAGCAGCTGGTTCCGGCTGCCGATGAACTTGGCGTACTCGTCGATGAAGACCTTGCCGGGCGGGCGGAAGTCGAACTCCGCGGGCTTGTCGCGGAAGAACTCGCGGTGGACGCGGGTCCAGACGAGGCGACCGTCGGTATCGATGTTGACCTTGGTCACACCGAGGCGCGCCGCGGGCAGGTACTCGTTGGGATCCACGCCCATCGAGTCCTTGATCTGGCCGCCGGCGCGGTTGATCCGGTCGACCTCGTCTTTCGGCACGCTGGAGCTGCCGTGCATCACCAGCGGGAAGCCGGGCAGGCGATCCTTGATCTTCTGCAGCACGTCGAAATGGAGCGATTGCCTGCCCTTGAACTTGAAGGCGCCGTGTGACGTGCCGATGGCGCAGGCGAGTGAATCGGACCCAGTGCGCTTCACAAAGTCTTCGGCTTCATCGGGGTCGGTAAGGCAGGCGTGGCCTTCCTCGACCTTGATGTCCTCCTCGACGCCCCCGAGCATTCCCAGCTCAGCCTCGACCGAGATGCCCTTAGCGTGCGCCTTCTCCACCACGCGGCGCGTGATCGCGACGTTCTGGTCGAAGGGGTCGTGCGAAGCGTCGATCATCACCGAGCTGAAGAAGCCCGAGTTGATGCAGTCGTAGCAGGTCTCCTCGTCGCCGTGGTCTAGGTGGACGGCGAAGATCGCCTCCGGGAAGATGTCGCCAGCGGCGCGGATGATGGCCTCCAGCATCCGCTTGTCGGTGTACTTCCGCGCGCCCTTCGAAATCTGAATGATGAAGGGGGCCTGCGATTCAATGCAGCCCCGGAAGAGGCCCATCGCCTGCTCGGCGTTGTTGATGTTATAGGCGCCAACGGCATACTTGCCGTAGGCGTGCTGGAACAGCTGCGCGGTGGTGACGATCATGACAGGGAAATTCTGCTCCAGCGTCCGGAGGCGCCCCTCTGGGGGCAAGGGCAATCTCCGCCGGGGTCGGATCAGCGGGGCGGGAACTCGAACTCTGCCTTCGCCCCGGTGGGGGAGAGCACCAGGTAGGCGGAGAAAGCTTGCCCGCGCTTAGACATGAAGCCGGAAATCAGGCCGGTCTTCCCCTCCGCGCAAAGGCGCCGGACTTCCTCCTCGGGGATCTCGCGGCCGCAGAGCTGGCGCTTCAAGGTGAATACGACCCGGTTGTTCTGCTCGAGGCGGCGGACGTAGAAGGCCTCAGTCGTCGCGACGAGCTCGCCGCCCTTGTGCCTCGCGCTAGGCCCCAGCGTCTGGGCGGAAGAGAGGTCAGGCGGTGCCTTGGCCTTGCGGACGATCGGGTTGCCGTCTTTGTCCACCTTCGGTTTGCGGGGCGGGAATTCCCACGCGATGCGGCCGGCCTCGCGCTTGAGGAAGGCGTCGAACGGTCGGCCCTTCTTCGAGATGAAACCCTGGATGAGGTCGGTCTTGCCCGTGGTCACCAGCTGGATGGCAGCCTCGCGGGGGATCGCCTTTTGGCACATCAGGCGGCCGACGCGGAACGCCTGCGTCCAGCCTTCGCCCTCGCGGGCGCGGAGCACGTAGCTGTTGCCCGACTCGCACAGCTCGGCGCCCGAGGCGGGGTCGGTCCAGAACGGCTGGAGCTCGCCGAGGTCCTGTTTGTCGCCGAAGTCGTAGGAGGCTTGCCACTTCTCCTTGTCCTCGTCGCGCGCGAGCCGCAGGGTCGCGGCGAAACGGGCGCGGGTCTTGGCGGAAATGAAGCCGTCTAGCGGGCCGACGACCCGCTTCTCGACCAGCTCTTTGACCTCGTGCTCCTCCATCCGGCGGCCGCCGATGACCTTGTAGATCATCAGCTCGCCGTCCTGCGACTTGTAGCCGCGCAGGGTCTCGCGCAGCGGCTTGTGGTCGGTCGGGGAGAGAATGTCGGTGACGCGGGCGACCGAGTCGTCCTCCTCGAAGCCCTTGACCCGCTCAACGATGCCGCGGGTGGTGGCGACGATCTCCGCCATGAACTTCTCCCGCGGGAAGCGGTTCTGTTCCATCTGGCGGAGCTTGAACTCCCACTCGCCGGTGAGGTCCGGCTTGGTGAGCTCCTCCGCCTTCACGGCGGCGAGGAACTGGATCAGCTGCTCGGCCTTGGCGGTCGGGATGAGCTCCCGCTGCGGGCGATCGATGTACTTCTGGTTGATCAGGCCGTCGATCGTGTCCGCGCGGGTGGCCGGCGTACCCAGGCCGCGCTCCTTCATCGCCTCGGCCAGTTCCTCGTCGTCCACCAGCTTGCCAGCGCCCTCCATCGCGGAGAGCAGCGTCGCCTCGGTGTAGCGGGGGGGCGGTTTGGTCGCCTCGCTGTGGAGCGTGGCCCCGGTCGTGACTGCGGCAGGCGGGTTGCCGTCGGCCGGTTCCAGCGAGGGCAGGGAGCGTCCGTCCGCGGAGTCCTCGTCGATCGTCGCGCGCCCGTACACCGCCAGCCAGCCGGCGGCGGTGAGCACCTTGCCCTCGGTCTTGAACTCGTGTCCCGGGGCGACGGTGCTGATCCGGGTGGTGACGTCGAACTCGGCCGCGGGGAAGAAGGCGGCGACGAAGCGGCGCGCGATCATATCGAAGATCTTCGCCTCAAGCTCCTCGAGGCCGCGGGCCTCGTTGACGGTGGGGATGATCGCGAAGTGGTCCGAGATTTGCGCGTTGTTGAAGATGCGCTTGTTCGGACGGACCCATCCTGCCTCGAGCACCTGGGCGGCGAAGGGGGCGAGGGGACCGCCGAGGCCGCGGAGGGTGTCGCGGACGGTCGGCTGGTAATCCTCGGGGAGGGCCCGCGAGTCGGTGCGGGGGTAGGTGATCACTTTATGGCGCTCATAGAGAGCTTGGGCGATCTGGAGCGTGCGGCGGGCGGGGAGACCGAAGCGGTTGTTGGCCTCGCGCTGGAGGGTGGTCAGGTCGTACAAGCGGGGAGCCGCCTGAGTGCTGCCCTTGCGCTCCTCGGTGACCCGCGCGGGCGGGCGGCCCTGGCAGGCGGCGTGCACCGCCTCTGCGGCCGCGCGGTCCCAGATGCGGTCGATGCGGTCGTGCTCGTCGCCCTCGACGCGCCGGAAGCCGGGTCGCTGGTAGACGCCCTCGTAGGTGCCCTGGCGGACAGCAAAGGTGGCGGTGACGCGCCAGTAGTCGCGGGGGCGGAAGTTGCGGATCTCCAGCTCGCGGGCGTAGACCATCGCGAGGGTCGGGGTCTGGACGCGGCCGACGGAGGCGACGTTTCCGGCGCGGGACCCGAACATCCGCTTCGTCAGCGCCCGGGTGCCGTTGATGCCGATCAGCCAGTCGCTCTCGCTGCGGCAACGGGCGGCCTGCTCCAGGCCGGCCATCCGCTCGCCGTCGCGGAGATTGCGGAAGGCCTCGCGGATGCCCTCGGTGGTCATCGTCTGCATCCACGCGCGCTTCACCGGTAGCCGGCACTTCGCGAGCTGGTACAGGTAGGCGAAGATGAGCTCGCCCTCGCGTCCGGCGTCGCAGGCGTTCACAACCTGGCCGACATCCTTGCGGCCGAGGAGCTTCTTCACCGCGGTGAAGCGCTCCTTTGCGTCCTCGCTTGGCTTTAGCCCGAACTTCTCCGGGATGATCGGTAGGGTTTCTAGCCGCCAGAAACCGTACTTCTTCTTGTCGATGTCCTCCGGCATCTCCAGCTCGACCACGTGGCCGACCGCGTAGGAGATGACGTACTCGTCGTTCTCGTAGTGGTCTCCCTTCTTGGGGATCTTGCCTAGAGCGCGCGCGAGGTCTGCCGCGACGGACGGCTTCTCGGCGATGACGAGTGACTTCATCGGACGCGACCCGGTACCGTCGCGCCCGTGAAGTGCAAGACCTAGTTTTGTTTCCGCGCGGGTTCCGCGTCGTCCGCGGCTCAGGCGGCGGCGACCCGCGGGGTTTCGGCGAGCGCGGCGTCGAAGGCCGCGAGCATCGCGGCGATCGTGGCGTCGGTCTCGTCTCCCATGTTTGAGATGCGGAAGGTCTTGCCCTTGAGCTTCCCGTAGCCGCCGTCGATCACCAGGCCATGCTTGGACTTCAGAGTCTTGTTGAGCGCGCCGAGGTCATAGCCGAGGTTGTTCGCGAAGCAGTTGAGCGTCACTGAGCCGAAGCCCGGCGGCGGGAACATCGTGAAGCCCTTGGCGAGGACATGCTCGCGCACGGTACGGTTGAGCCGGGCATGGCGGGCGTGTCGGTTGGCGATGCCCTCCGCCCGGATGTCCTCGAGCTTCGACTGCAGCGCGTAGATCAGCGAGATCGCGGGCGTGCTCGGCGTCATTCCCTGCTCGTGGTTCTTCTGGAACTCGACCAAGTCGAAGTAATACCCTCGATTATCTAGCTCCGCAGCGCGCTCGAGGGCGCGGGCGGAGGCGGAGACGAGGGCGAGGCCGGGCGGCAGGGCGAGCGCCTTTTGCGAGCCAGTGACGAGGATGTCGATCCCGAGTTCGTCCTTCGGGAGCGGCATCGCGCTGAAGGAGCTGACGGTGTCGACGATCGAGATCACCGCGGGGAATTCGCGGATGACGCGCATCAGCGCGGGCAGGTCGCTCATGCAGCCGCACGAGGTCTCGTTATGAATGAGCGTGATCGCGTCGTAGCCGCCGGTGGCCAGCTCGCGGCGCACCGCGTCGGGATCCACGGGCTTTCCCCAGTCGAAGCGCAGGGCGGTGGCAGCTTTGCCGGCGCGAAGAGAAATGTCGTACCACTTGTCCGAGAACGCCCCGTTCATGCAGTTCAAGACCTTTCGGCGGGTCACGTTGCGCAAGGCCCCCTCCATCACACCCCACGCGCTGCTGGTGGAGAGGTAAACCGGATCGCGGGTGCCGGCGAGGGCCTGCAAATCGAGCTGGATCGCTTGGTAGAGGCTGACGAAATCGGTGCTGCGGTGACCGATCATCGGGCGGGCCATCGCGCGGAGGGTCTTCTCGGAGACGGCGACCGGGCCGGGAATGAAAAGTTTGTAGTTCATATGGCGAAGAGTGCCGGCGGAATGCTGGGTGTGCGAAAACTGTTTACGTTGGCGGAAGCGTCAACCTTAGGTTTCGCGCCCGCGACGATGTCTTCCTCCTGGCTCAACAAACAGCTCAACGCCCTCGAGCTTTTCACGGTCGACGTGATCTACGGGCGGCGCGCAGGCGCGGGCACCGCGGTCTACGGTGGCCTCCTGCAGGGGCTCTCTTGGCTCTTCAGCGCGGCCGCGCAGAGCCGCGCTTGGCTTTACCGGCACCGCATTTTGCACGACCAGCCGCTGGGCTGCCTCGTGGTCGTAGTCGGGAACCTCACCGTCGGGGGCACCGGGAAGACCCCGGTGGTGGAGAAGTTCGCGCGCGCGCTCCGCGAACGCGGTCGTCGCGTCGCGATCCTCAGCCGGGGGTACAAAAGCCGCGGGGCTCCCCTCTGGCGCCGCGCGTGGTGGCGGCTTACTCACGCCGAGCCGCCCCCGCCCCGCGTGGTCAGCGACGGCGAACGGCTGCTCCTGAGCAGTGAGGAGGCCGGCGACGAGCCGTGGATGCTCGCGCGGAACCTGCCGGGGGTCGTCGTCCTGGTGGACAAGAACCGCGTCCAGGCCGGCCGCTTTGCGGTGCGGCGCTTTGGCTGTGACACCCTCGTCCTGGACGACGGCTTCCAGTACCTCCCGCTGAAGGGGAGTCTGAACCTACTCCTGGTCGATAAGACGAACCCCTTCGGGAACGGGCACCTGCTGCCCCGCGGCATCCTGCGGGAGCCAATCAAGCACCTCCGCCGCGCCCACTATGTCTTCCTCACCAAGTCTGACGGTCGCCGCGACCCCGAGCTGGAGCGCGTGATCTCCTCCCACAACCCCACGGCGGACATCATCGAGTGCGCCCATCGCCCCCGGCACCTCCGGCGCTTCGGCCGCCCTGAGGAGTCCGCGGGCGGGCGTGAACCGCTCGCCTTCCTCCGGGGCCGGCGCGTCTTCGCCTTCAGCGGCATCGCCACTCCCGAAAGCTTCGAGAAATTTCTCCGCGATCTCGGCGCCGTGCTGGCCGGCCGCGAGCGTTTTCTCGACCACTACCGCTTCGGCGAGGAGGACCTCGGGCAACTCTTCGCGCAGGCCGCCCGCGACGGCGCCGAGTGCTTGGTCACGACCGAGAAGGACGCCGTCCGCATCCGGGACGACCTGCCGTGTCCGCTGCCCCTTTATTACCTGCGGCTCGAGATCGAGATCCTACGCGGCGCGGCCGATTTCGGCGAGGCCGTGGGCCGGATCTGCTTCCCTGTCTCCGGTGCGCGCTCAGCGGGCGGCTGATCACGCCGCGAGCCGTGTTTGCCCTTGCGACGCCCGTGCACCCGGTCGTTAGTCTGCCGGGATTATGCTGCTCGACTCCCGCTTCGAGAAACTGGCCGCTGGCCTCGCCGGATTCTCCGCCGAGCTCGCCCGCGGCGAGCGCGTTCTGATCGACGCCTCCGACGTGCCTGACGCGATGGTTATCGCGCTGGTCCGGGCGGCCCGGGCGCGCGGTGCGCACCCCTATGTGCAGCTCCACCGCGCCCGCATCTCCCGCGAGCTCGCGATGGGCGCCGAGGAGGCCCAGTTCGCCGCGCACGCTGAGGTCGAGCTGGCGCGGATGCAGCGGATGGACGCCTACATCGCGATCCGCGGCTCCGAGAACATCTTCGAGTCCGCCGACGTGCCCTCCGCGAAGGTCCAGCTTGTTTCGCGCCTGATGAAGCCGGTCCTCGACCACCGGGTGGGCCGGACAAAGTGGGTCGTGCTCCGCTGGCCCACGCCCTCGATGGCGCAGCAGGCGGGGATGAGCACAGAGGCCTTCGAGGACTTCTACTTCCGCGTCTGCACGCTCGACTACGCCCGGATGAGCCCGGGGATGAAGGCGCTGAACGACCTGATGTGCCGCACCGACCGGGTCCACATCAAGGGTCCCGGCACCGACCTGCGGTTCTCGATCAAGGGGATCGGCGCCCGTTCCTGCGGCGGCTCGCGCAACATCCCGGACGGCGAGGTCTTCTCCTGCCCGGTGAAGGACAGCGTTGAGGGGTTCATCCAGTACAATGCGCCCACGGTCTACCTCGGCCAGTCGTTTGACCAGGTCCGGCTCGCCTTCCGCAAGGGCCGTATCACGGAGGCGACCGCGAACCACACGCGGCGGCTCAACGAGATCCTCGATAGCGACGCGGGCGCCCGCTTCATCGGCGAGTTCGCCATCGGCTTCAACCCGCACATCCTCGAGCCGATGCGAGACATCCTCTTCGACGAGAAGATCGCGGGCTCCTTTCACTTCACCCCGGGCCAGGCCTACGAGAGCGTCGGCAACGGCAACAAGTCGCAGGTCCACTGGGATCTGGTCTGCATCCAGCGGCCGGAGTACGGCGGCGGGGAGATCTGGTTCGACGGCAAACTCATCCGCAAGGACGGGCTTTTCGTGCCCAAGGCGCTGCAGAAGCTGAACCCCGCGTACCTGCTCGGGGGCCGATGAGGGACTTCATCCAGGCGCTGCCCAAGACGGAGACACATCTCCACGTCGAGGGGGCCCTGCCGTACGAGCTGCTTGTCGCCCTCGACCCCGTCCGGTGGGCGCCAGACCCACCCTTCCGGGACCGCGCCCACCGCTACGCCTCGTTTCCGGACTTCGAACGCATCCTGCTCGACCACGCCCTGCCGTGGTTCACTTCCGCGGAGCGCTACCACGAGGCTGCACGGGTGATCTTTGCCCGGCACGCCGCGCAGAACGTCCGTTACGTGGAGACCAGTTTTCACCTGCCCGTGAGCCTGCAGATTGGCGTCCCCGGCCCGGAAATCATCGCGGCGATCCGCAGCGCGGCTCCGCTGGGGCTCGAGGTACGGGTGTATGCCGGGATGCTCCGGTCGGACTTCGCCGGGGAGCTGCGGCCGGTTATCGACACGCTGCAAACCTGGGAAAACCTCGCCGGGGTCGACCTGCACGGCCACGAGGTGATGCCCACTCCGCCCGACGCGCGGCCGGTCTGGGAACGGCTGCGTGCCGCGGGCAAGGTGACCAAGTGCCACGCGGGGGAGTTCGATGGCCCGGCCCGCGTGCGCGAGGCGATCGAGGTCCTCGGCGTGACGCGTATCCAGCACGGCGTCCGCGCCGTGGAGGACCTCGCCGTCTTGCGGCTTGCGGCCGAGCGCGGGGTCACTTTCGATGTCTGCCCGTTGAGTAATGTTGGCCTGCGGGTGGTGCCCTCGCTCCGCGAACACCCGTTGCCACGTCTGCTCGCCGCCGGCGTGCGGTGCACCGTGAGCACCGATGACCCGCTCTGCTTTGCCAACACGCTGACCGAGGAGTACGAGGCCCTCGCGCGCGAGCTCGGTTTTGGTGCCCGGGAGCTCGCCGGCCTCGCTCGCGCGGGCTGGGAGGTCGCCGACGTCCCCGCGGCCACGCGCGCCGCGATGGGCGCGACCATCGACCGGCTCGCGGCCGCCCTATGACCGCTCGCGCCCCTGAGGTCCACCTCGTGCCCGCGGGTCCGGCCCGTCGCGCCGACAAGGAGTTGGCCGCCGCCTTCCCCACCCACAGCCGCACGGCGCTCCAGCGTGCGTTCGACGCCGGGCTCGTCCTCCGGGACGGGGTCCCCCTTGGCCGCGACGCCTCGGTGCACGCTGGGGACCGGCTCGAGTTCGCCCTGCCGGTCGTGCGCTCCGCCGAGCTCCGCGCGGTGGACCTGCCGCTCGATATCCTCTTCGAGGACCGACACCTGCTCGCGGTCAACAAGGCCGCCGGGATGATTGTGCATCCGGGCGCCGCCACCGGCGAGGACACCCTCGTGCATGCCCTGCTGGCCCATTGCGCGGACACCCTCAGCGGCATCGGCGGCGTCCAACGCCCAGGAATCGTGCACCGGTTGGACAAGGACACGACCGGCGTGATGGTCGTGGCCAAGACGGACGGTGCCCACCGGGCGTTGGCGGACCAGTTCGCGCAGCGCACGCTGACCAAGGAGTACGTGGCGCTCGTCGTCGGGGTGCCGCCGCTCCTGAGCGGGGTCATCGACCGGGCCATCTCCCGCCATCCCGCCCATCGCCACCGAATGACGGTGGGCGAGGGGGGCAAACCCGCCCGAACGGCGTGGGAGCGGGTCGAGGCCCACGGCACGATCGGCGCGCTGCTCCGCTGCCGCATCTTCACCGGGCGCACCCACCAGATCCGGGTGCACCTCAAGTCCCTCGGCCATCCCATTCTGGGCGACGCCCTCTACGGCTGGAAACCTGATCCGCGCCTCGCAGTTGTCCCCGCGCGGGTGATGCTGCACGCTGAACATTTGCTGCTAACCCACCCCGTCACGGGGCGGGAGCTGGACCTCCGGGCGCCCGTCCCGGCTGACTTCACCGCCGTCCGCAAAGCCCTCGCGGCCGCGGCGCGCCGCGCGCCCCGCGCCCGCGACTGAGCCGGATCAGGGGGCGGACCCGGCGAGCAACTCCGCCGCGACGCCGTGGCGCAGGCTGTACCACGAGTGACGAAAGGTCTCGCAGCCGGTCAGCTCCGCCATCGCGATCAGGGTGGCAAGCGCTGCCGGGAACACGTCCGCCCGCGCCGCGCTGAGGCCGGGCAGGGCTTGGCGAGCCGCCAGGGAAAGCGGGCAGACGCGGTCGAGTAATTCGCGGAGGAAGGCCACGGGGATCTCCGGAGCGCTGTCCTCGAGGCCGATTCCTGCGGCTGCCGCCCGCATCGCCCGGGCGGTGTTCACGGTCCCGCCGGTGGCGGCCACGGGCAGGCCGCGCAACGCATCGCGCCGGAGTCCCGCGGCCAAGGCCACGGCGATGGCGTGCCCGGCGATCGTTCTGCGGATGGTTTCTGACAGGGGCAGGGAAGGGTCCGCGACAAACCGTTCGGTCAGCCGAATGCAGCCGAGTGGGAGGCTCAGCGCGCAGCGGACCTCCGCGCCGCGGAATTCCAGCGCCTCGAGGCTCCCGCCGCCGAGGTCGAAGAGCGCAAGGGCATCCGCCGCCGCGAGCTCCGGATCGCTCCGGAGGCCCCGGCCGATCAAGCGGGCCTCCTCGAGGCCGGAGAGGATGCGCAGCGAAAGCCCGGTGGCCTGCGTCACCGCGACAGCGAAATCAGGTCCGTTCTCCGCGTCCCGCACGGCGCTGGTCGCCACCACGGCCATGGCCTCCGCCCCGTGGAAGCGTCCCTCCGCGGCGAGCAGTCGGACTGCGTCGATCCCGCGGGCGAGGCTGTCGGGGGCCAGCCGCGGCCGATCGCGCCCGAGCCCCGCGCCCAGCCGCGCCTCCAGCGTGCGGGCGTGGGTCCGCTCGATCCCCGCGGGCGACCGGCGCGCGACGAGCAGCTTGATCGTGTTGCTGCCGACGTCGATGACGGCGGCGGTCCGGGGCTCTGCGGGGGGCGTCATCGGTTTCAGAGCGCGAATCCCGCGGGAGCAATCAGGAGGACGAACTCCCCCTTGAGGCGGATTTTCGCGAGGCGGTATCGGACTGCGCCGGCCGGGCCGACGAGGAACGTCTCGTGGACCTTGGTCAGCTCCTTGGCGACCGCGATGACGCGCTCCGCCCCCAGCACGGTCACGAGCTCGTCGACGGCCTTGCCGATGCGGTGGCAGCTCTCGAACAGCGCGAGGGTGTACTCAAATTCGCGGTGCCGCTCGAAGCACGCGATGCGTGCGGCGCTCTTGGGGGGCAGGAAGCCGAGGAAGAGGAAGCCGTTGGAGGGCAGCCCGCTGGCGCTCAGGGCCGCGAGCAGCGCGTTGGGGCCGGGCACCGGGACAACCGGCAGGCCCGCCTGCCGGCAGGCGCGGACGACGCGAAAGCCAGGATCGCTCAACCCCGGGGTGCCGGCGTCGGTGACTAGCGCAACCGAGGCCCCGGCGGCGATCCGGCGGGCGAGTTCGGGGGCCGCCTCGCGCTCGTTATGCTCGTGGTAGGAGAACAGCTCCCGGCGCACGCCGAGCCGGGTCAGGAGGGTCCCGGTGGTGCGGGTGTCCTCGCAGGCCACTAGGTCCACGGTGGCCAGCAGCGCCTTGGCGCGTTCGGTGAGATCGGCGAGGTTGCCGATTGGGGTCGCGACGACGTAGAGGTGGCCCGGAAGGGGCCGGAGGGAAGCGTTTTCCATCGCGCCGGAGGCCGCCCACGCCGCGCGGCGGCGCTAGGTAACCGTCGGATCAGGGCGCGCTCAGCGGCCCTGCGGCTGACCCATCCCTGGGATCTGTCCCTCCCAGCCCGCGGGGCGGCTCCACGGGATGGAAGTCTGCTTCGGGGCGTTGGTGCTGCAGCCACCCGCGAGGGCGCCAGCGGCGAGCAGGGCGAGGGCGAGGAGACGTCGGGCGAGCGGAGTCATTGTCCCCGTACCAAAACCGCCTCGTCCCCCTTCTGCAAGACCCCTCGCAGCGAGTCCGGCTCCACTTGGGCCACCGAGAACTGGGTGCGTGCGTCGCTGATCTGGACGGTCGCGAGGAGCCGTCCGCCCTGCGCGACCTGCAGCCGCTGGCCGGGACGGGCCCCGCGCGCGGTGCCGAAGTTGAGCACCACGAACGCGTTGCCGGGCCCGACGCTGAGCACCGTCGCGCGGCCCGCGCGATTGGTGAAGACGGCGGTGGAGGCGCCCGGGGTGGAGGGCGCCGCCGTCCCTTGTCGGGCCGAGGCGAGCTGGCGCTCCAGGTCCGCGATCGTCTGCCGGTACGCCTGCACGGCCTCGGGCGAGGCCTGCGACGCGCGGGAGGATTCAAGGTCGCGCCGCAGGGCGGTAACCTCGTCCTCGAGCCCCCGGGCGGTGGACTCGTAGAGAGCCAGCACGGCGCGGGTGTCGGCGAGGGCGCGCTCCGTCTCCCGGCCGCGGGCCTCGACGCCGGCGAGGCGCTCGCTGGTGCGGGCGAGTTCCACCTCCAAGCCCGTGGCGCGCTGCTGCCGCGCGGCGGACTCGGCGCGGGCGCCCCCGAGCTCCGTCTCCAGCCGGGTGGCGCGCGCCTGGCTCTCCGCGAGGCGCACCTCGAGCACCTGCTTGGAATTGCCGATGCGCAGGGCGAGCAACGCGGATCCCCCGGCACCGGCCAGCGCGATCAGGCAGAGCAGAAACGGCAGGCGGTGCATGGGGCGGCCTCAGGCAAGTCGGTACTTCGCGGCGGTGGCGCTGGCCCCGGCCCGGCGCCGCACCCCGGTGGCGGGATTCGCGCTCAGGTGTTCGAGAACCTTGAACGCCGCCTCCGCCGCCTCCGGCGCGCCGGCCTTGGCGGCCAGCTCTGGGGCGGTGAACGCGCGGCCCCGTTCCGCCGCCAGCGCAGCGAGCAGGGCCCGTTGCAGCGCGAGGACCGCGCCGGCCGCCTTCTTGCCCGCCTCGACCCCGGGCTGGTGGTAGGCGTTTATCCCGACAAGCGAGGCGTAGAGACCGGTGACCCGCTCGTAGAGGGCGATGAGCATTCCGAGCGAACGCGGGGAGACGTCCGGCACCGTCAGGGTGATTGAACCACGTGCCTTTTCGCTAAGCGCATCGCGCGTCCCGAGCAGGAAACCTTGCAGGTAGTCGCCCGCGGTCACCCCGGGCTCCACCGCGAGCGCGGTCCGGCCCGGACGGTCCCGCAGCACCTCGATGAACGTGACGAAGAAGTTGTCCACGCCCTCCCGCAGCTGCTGGACGTACGCGTGCTGGTCGGTCGAGCCCTTGTTGCCGTAGACCGCGATGCCCTGATGGACGATGTTGCCCGCAAGGTCGCGCTCCTTGCCGAGCGACTCCATCACGAGCTGCTGCAGGTAGCGGGAGAACAGCAGCAGGCGGTCCTTGTAGGGCAGGACCACCATATCTTTGCGCCCGCGCCCTCCGGTGGCGTGGTGCCAAACGAGCGCGAGCAGGGCCGCGGGGTTCGCCCGCGTCTCGGGGCGGCGTGTGACCTCGTCCATCGCCGCGGCGCCCGCGAGCAGCCCGTCGAGGTCGATCCCTTGGAGGGCGGCCGGCAGCAGGCCCACGGCGCTGAGCTGGCTCGTGCGGCCACCCACCCAGTCCCACATCGCGAAGCGGGCGAGCCAGGCGGCGTCCCGCGCCTCCTGATCGAGGCGGGAACCGGCGCCGGTGACGGCCACGAAATGTCGGGCCGGGTCAAGGCCGGCGGCGCGGAAGGCGGCCTGCGCTTCGAGCATGCCGTTGCGCGTCTCGGCGGTGCCGCCGGACTTTGAGATCACCAGCACGAGGGTGCGGGCGAGGCGCCGCCGGAGCTGGGCGAAGACGAGGTCGATGCCGTCCGGGTCCGTGTTGTCGAGGAAGTGCACCGCCATCTTGTCCCGCCGCGGCTGGCCGAGCGCGTGGGCGACCAGCTGCGGGCCGAGGGCGGAGCCGCCGATACCGATGACCAGGAGTTCCCGGAAGCGACCGCGCGGCCCGGCGATGGTACCGGCGTGTACGTCCGCCGCGAAGGCGCGGAGGGCTCGCAGCGTGTCCTCGATCTCCGCCCGGATCTCCGGGGTGGGCGCGAGCGCCGGCGTGCGCAGCCAATAGTGGCCCACGCGCCGGCCCTCGTCGGGGTTCGCGATCGCCCCGCCCTCGAGGGCACGCATGGCGGCGAAGGCCTCCTGCATCGGCGCCTCCATCGCGGCGGTGAAAGCTGCAGGCAGCGGCAGCCGCGAGAGGTCGAGGCTGAACCCTAATTCGGGGTAGTGGTGGTAGTGCTCCTGAAAGTGCGCCCAGCTCATCGCGCGCGCCTCAGGTGAGCTTGTCGGTCACCGCACCCTCGGAGGCGCTGGTCACCGTGTGGGCATACTTGGCGAGGACGCCGCGGGTCTCCTTGGCGCGACGCGGCTTCCACGCGCGGAGGCGGGCCTGCAGCTCGCGGACGGGGATGCCGAGGGTCAGCTCGTTGCGCACGGCGTCGATGGTGATCTGCTCGCCGTTGCGGATCACGCCGATCGGGCCGCCGACCGCCGCCTCGGGGGTGAGGTGGCCGACGACGAAGCCGTGGCTACCGCCGGAGAAACGGCCGTCCGTAATCAGGGCGACGTCCTTGCCGAGCCCGCGGCCCATAATGGCGCTGGTTGGGCTGAGCATCTCGCGCATCCCAGGGCCACCGACCGGACCCTCGTTGCGGATGACCACGACATGACCGGGCTTCACGCGGCCAGTGAGGATCGCGTCGAGCGCCATCTCCTCGCCCTCGAAGACGATAGCCTTGCCGCTGAACGAGAGCCCCTCCTTGCCCGAAATCTTGGCCACCGCGCCACCGGGAGCGAGGTTGCCGTAGAGGACGCGCAGGTGGCTGTCCGCCTTGATCGGGTTCGAGAGCGGGCGCACGACGTCCTGTCCGGCCGGGTAGGGTTTCACGTCACGCAGGTTCTTGGCGACGGTCTTGCCCGTGACGGTGAGGCAGTCGCCGTGGAGGAGACCGGCGTCGAGCAGCACCTTCATGAGCGGGGGAAGACCGCCGATGCGGGTGAGGTGGACCATCCCGTACTTGCCGGAGGGCTTGAGGTCGGCGAGCACCGGTACGCGCTTCCCGATGCGGGTGAAGTCGTTGATGGTCAGCTTCACGCCGCAGCTGTGGGCGATGGCGAGGAGGTGTAGCACGGCGTTGGTGGAGCCGCCGAGGGCGATCGTAACGGTGATGGCGTTTTCGAACGCCTTCCGCGTCATGATGTCGCGGGGCTTCAGGTCCGCCTTGAGCAGGGCGAGGGTGGCCTCGCCGGCCCGGCGGCAGTCCTGCTTCTTCTCCTCGCTGATGGCGATTTGGGCGGAGCTGTTCGGGAGGCTCATCCCGAGGGCCTCGATGGCGGAGGCCATCGTGTTGGCGGTGTACATCCCGCCGCAGGAGCCGGCGCCGGGGACCGAGCAGGCCTCGATCTTGCGCAAGCCCGCGTCGTCGACCTTGCCGGCGGCGTGCTGGCCGATCGCCTCGTAGACCGAGACGATGTCGCACTCCTTGCGGGTGTCAGGGTGGATGCCCGGCAAAATGGTGCCGCCGTAGACAAAGACGCCAGGGCGGTTGAGCCGGGCCATCGCCATGATGCAGCCCGGCATATTCTTGTCGCAGCCGCCGATGGTCACGACGCCGTCGAAGCCCTCGCCGGCCGCGACCGCCTCGATCGAGTCCGCGATGATCTCGCGCGAGACGAGGGAGTAACGCATCCCCGGCGTGCCCATGCTGATGCCGTCGGAGACGGTGATGGTGCCGAAGATAACGCCCTTGCCGCCCGCGGCGTTGGTGCCGGCCTCCGACTCAAGGGCGAGCTTGTCGATGTGCATGTTGCACGGCGTCACCATGCTCCAAAGGGAAGCGATGCCGATGACGGGCTTCTGGAAGTCGGCATCTGTGAAGCCAACGGGGCGCAGCATCGAGCGAGCGCCCGCGCGGGCGGGTCCGTCGACGACGACGGAAGAGTACTTGCGGGTGGAGTCCGGGGTGGAGGGCATGGAGAGAGACCGGGACCGAACCAGAGCGCCGCGGCAGCGGCAAGCCCTACCGGGGCGGTCAGCGGCCGGGGGTTTCCAGCAGGGCGCGGCGGCGCAGCCAGGCGGCGGCGCGGTCGGGCCACGAGGTCACCGGCAGGGCGGGATCCGGGCGCAGGCCGTAACCATGGCCCCCGGCGTCGTAGACGTGGAGCTCCGCGCTGCCCCCCGCTCGCCGCAGTTCCGCCGCAAGCAGGAGGCTGTTCTGCACGGGCACGCCGTCGTCGAAGGCGTGGACGAGGAACATCGGCGGGGCGCCGGCGCCAACGGGCATCACGCCGGAGAGGGTGGTCTGGCCCCGCTCGACGAAGCCGCCGGTGTAAATCAGCAGCGTGAAGTCCGGCCGCCACGGTACAGTGTCCGCCGCGTCGGTGGCCGGGTAAAGGCGTTCGGTGGCGAGGGAGGTGTAGGCGGCGGTGGCGCCCCCGGCGCTGAAGCCGAGGATCCCGAGGCGGTCGGACCGGAGGCCCCATTCCCCGGCCTTAGCGCGCACAAGGCTCATCGCGCGCTGCGCGTCCTGCACGGCCGCCAGCCAGCGGCGGCCCGGATCGCGGGCGGGTACGCGGTACTTCAGGACGATGCCGGTGACGCCGAGGCCGTTGAGCCAGTCGGCGACCTCGGTGCCCTCGAGGTCGTAGGCCAGGATGTTGAAGCCTCCGCCGGGGCAGATGACGACCGCGGTGCCAGTGTCGAGCCGGGGTTCCGGGCGGAACACCGCCAGTTGCGGGGTGCTGACGTTGCCCATCCGGATCAGCGGGCGGCCCGCGACGAGCTTGTCGGTCGGACGCGTCTGGTCCGACTCGGGGGGCAGGGCGCGGGTCTCGCCGGGCGGGGGACCGGGCCAGAGGTCCAACGTCCGGTCCGGCGCGGGCGGGGTGGCGCCGGCGGAGAACGCGCCAAGGAGGAGGGCCGGCGCGAGGCGTCGCGCGCGGCTCACAGCTGCTTCAGGCGGATGTTGCGCCAGCGGATCTCCTCGCCGGGCTTGTTCTTCTTGCCGTCGCCAATGCCGTGGACCTGCAGCGCGACGATGCCGCGCGGGGTCATCGCGTCGCGGAAATCGGTGGCGGGCACGTCATTGATCCAAGTCTGGATGCGGTCGCCGCGGCACTCGATGCGCACCCTGTTCCATTCGCCCTGCCGGAAGGCCTTCTGGGCGGCGGGCTTTTCCTTAAGGTCGGCGAGCCAGCCGCGGCGGGCCTCGTCGTACACGCCGCCGGTCCACGCGCGCTCGGAGGGATCGATCTCGTACTGGTAGCCGAAGACGCGGTCAGCTGGAAATTTCCGCTTCTTGCCGTTGATCTCCTTCTCGGTCTCTTGGGTGTAGAATTCGCTGCGGAACTGGATACCGGAGTTCATATAGCGGGCGACCTTGAATTCGAGCTCGAGGATGAAATCCCCGTAGGCGCGCTTGGTGCAGAGGAAGCTGTTGCCGGTTTTCAGCACGGTGGTGCCCACGATGGCGCCATCCTCGACGCGGTATTTGGCGGTGCCGCTGCGCTGCTCCCAGCCTTCGAGGTCGCGGCCGTTAAAGAGGCTCACCCAGCCGTCGGCGGCGGGTAGGGGCAGGGCGGCGAGGGAGAGCAGAGGAAGCAGGCGGAGCAGTTTCATCAGTCGGGAGGGGGAAGGTTGGTGGGAGTGTCGCGCCCCGCGCGGAGGATTTCACGCCTGAAATTTAGGGGCTTCGCGCTTGCCTCCGCCACGCGGCCGGAATCTTGCTGGACCTTGGACATGGCCGCCCTGCCCCCCACGCTGCGTTTCCCGGCCGCCGGCGCCCGCCTCCTGCAGGCGGGCCTGCGCGGCTGGACGGGGCTGGTGCTCCTCTTCCTCTACGTGCCGGTGTTGGTGCTGGTGGTCTACTCGTTCAATTCCGCCCGCCTTGGCGTCGTCTGGGAGGGATTCAGCGGCCGCTGGTACGCTGAACTCTTGCTCCAGGCGCCGCTGCAGCGGTCGGCCTTCAACAGTCTGGTCGTGGCCATCGCGACGACGATAATCTCGGTGGTTCTGGGGACCCTCGGGGCCTGGCTCCTGCATCGCTACCGCTTCCCCGGGCGCGATCTCATCGAGTCGCTGGTCAACCTGCCAATGGTGATGCCCGAGATCCTGCTCGGCATCAGCCTCCTCGTCCTCTTCGCGCTCGCGGGCGTCGGGCTCGGGTTCACCACGGTGATCATCGGCCACGTCACCTTTAGCTTCCCCTTCGTGCTGGTAGCGGTCCGCGCACGCCTGCAGGGGCTCGATCCGGCGCTGGAAGAGGCGGCGCGGGATCTTGGCGCCACTCCGTGGGGCGCCTTCCGCCGCGTGATCCTCCCGGCGCTGCGCCCCGCCATCTTCGCGGGCGGGCTGATGGCCTTCCTGCTCTCCTGGGACGAGCTGATCGTGACCTATTTCACGGCTTCAGCCGCCTCCGCCACCCTGCCGCTCAAGGTCTTTGGGATGGCCAAGGTGGGGCTCAATCCCGTGCTCAACGCCCTTTCGGCACTCTTCCTGCTAGTGACGCTCGTCGGAGTCGCCTTTTCCGCCTATCTGCGTTGCGGCGCCCGCCGGCCTCCCCCGACCTTTCCCCGATGAAATTCAAGACCCCCATCCTCCCGGGGCGGCTTGCCGCCCTGTTGCTCGCGCTCCTTCCGGTCGCCTCCCGCGGCGCCGGCCAGCTCAATCTCTTCGGCTGGTCTGAGTACGTCCCCCAGCCCGTGCTCGAGGGCTTCACCCGCGAGACCGGCATCAAGGTCAACTTCGAGACCTACTCCTCGAACGAGGAGATGCTGGCCAAGCTCGTCGCTGGCGGCGGCCGCTACGACCTGGTCCAGCCCAGTGATTACACCGCCGAGGCGATGATCCGGCGCAAGCTGCTCCAGCCGCTTGACCGCGCCCGCCTCACCGGACTGGGCAACTTGGCTCCCGAGTTCACCGGCCGCGCGCACGACCCCGAGGGCCGTTACACGGTTCCCTACATGAGCGGCAGCGTCGGCATCGTGGTTAACACCGAGAAGGTGAAGACTCCCGTGCGCGGCTACCGCGACGTCTTCCAAGCCGCCCACCGGGACCGCATTGTCGTGGTCAACGACAGCCGCGAGCTCGTCTCGTGGGCGCTTTACGCGCTCGGGCAGCCGGTCAACACGGTCGACCCCGCCAGCCTCGCCCGCGTCCGTCCGCTCCTCGCCGAGTGGATCAAGCTGGTAAAGGTGTTCGACTCCGACAGCCCCAAGACGGCGCTGCTCAATGGCGACGTGGATCTCGGGGTCGTCTGGAGCGGGGAGGCGGCGCTGCTCTGGCGGGAGAATCGCAAATTTCAGTACCTGCTTCCGGCCGAGGGGGCGCACCAGTTTGTCGACGTGCTCGCCATCCCGGCCGGGGCGCGGAACGTCGCCGAGGCCCACCGGTTCATGGACTACATCCTCCGGCCCGAGGTCTCGCGCCAGATCTCGGCCGCCTTCCCCTACACCAATCCCAACGCCGCGGCCCGCCGCCTCCTCTCGCCCGACGAGCTCGCGAACCCGGCCAGCTACCCGTCGGGGGGCAAGCTCGAGAGCTTCCGTGACATCGGTCGCGCCGCCGCCGACATCGATCGGCTGGTGACCGACCTGAAGAGCGCCAAGTGAGCCGCCCCGGCCCTTGACCCCCGCACCCGTCGCGCGCGACCCGGGTACCCGGCCCGGCGCCCTCGCCTGGCTGCTGCTGGCGCCACTGCTCGCGTGGCTCGCCCTCTTCGTGGTGGCGCCCGCGCTGCTGCTGCTGGGCTGCAGCCTCGGCGAACGCGACGAGTTCGGCCAGGTGCTGTGGGGCTTCTCGCTGGAGAATTACGCGCGGGTGCTGGATCCGATTTACCTGCGCATCTTCCTGCGCTCTCTCGGTTTCGCCGCCCTCACGACGGGGCTTTGCCTGCTCATCGGCTACCCGGTTGCCTACCAGATCGCACGGGCCGCGCCGCGCGTGCGGGAATTGCTCCTGCTCCTCGTGATGGTGCCGTTCTGGACCAGCTTCCTCGTGCGCACCTACGCGTGGATGGCGATCCTCCGCGAGGAAGGGCTGCTGAACGCGTTGGTCACGTGGCTCCAGCCCGCTTGGGCCCCGCTCGGGCTGCTCTACACGCCCGCGGCGGTTGTGACCGGGCTGGTGTATTCCTACCTGCCGTTCCTGATTCTGCCGGTATACGCCAGCGTCGAGAAGCTGGACGGCGCCCTCATCGAGGCGGCGCACGACCTTGGCGCCGGCCCGTGGCGCGTGTTCCCCGCGGTGATCCTGCCGCTGACCCTCCCGGGCATCGCCGCCGGGGTCACGCTCGTCTTCGTGCCCGCCGTAGCGATGTTCGCCGTGACCGACCTCCTCGGCGGCGCGCGCGTGCCGCTCATCGGTAACGTCATCCAGAACCAGTTTCTCCAGGCGCGGGACTGGCCCTTCGGCGCCGCCCTCGGCGTGGCGCTGCTCGGGCTATTCCTGGTGTCCCAACTGGTGCTGCGGGCCCTGCGGCCGCGCGGCGCCCTCCGCGGATGAGCGCCTCGATCGAGCTCGACGGCGTGGGCAAGCGCTACGGGACCGTCACCGCCGTGTGCGAGGTCCGTCTCACGATCGCCGCCGGCGAGTTCCTGACGCTGCTCGGCCCCTCCGGCTGCGGGAAGACCACGCTCCTCCGGATGATCGCCGGCTTCGAGGCGCCCACGGCCGGGCGGATCCTGCTCGGCGGGGAGGACATCACCGGTGTCCCGCCGCATCGCCGGCCGGTGAACCAGGTTTTCCAAGGCTACGCGCTCTTTCCCCATCTTTCCGTGCGCGGCAATGTCGCCTTCGGCCTGCGGATGCGCGGCGTGTCCCCTGCGGAACTCGTCCGCCGGGTGGACGAGGCCCTCGCGCTCGTCTCGCTGGAGGGGCTCGGGGAACGTTTCCCGTCCGAACTCTCCGGGGGCCAGCGCCAGCGCGTCGCGGTCGCCCGCGCAGTGGTCTGCCGGCCGCAGGTCCTGCTGCTCGA
Source organism: Verrucomicrobiota bacterium (assembly GCA_016871775.1). Taxonomy (GTDB): domain Bacteria; phylum Verrucomicrobiota; class Verrucomicrobiia; order Opitutales; family Opitutaceae; genus ER46. The sequence goes on from VHCI01000001.1 coordinate 32,239, forward strand.
CGAGCCCTTTTCCGCGCTCGATGCCAAGCTGCGGCAGACGATGCGCGCCGAGCTTCAGGCCCTCCAGCGCCGCCTCGGGATGACCTTCGTGCTCGTGACCCACGACCAGGACGAGGCTCTCGCGCTCAGCGACCGGATCGCGGTGATTAGCGCGGGCGCGCTCGAGCAGGTCGGGCCGCCCCGCGAGATCTACCACCGGCCGGCAACGGCTTTCGTGGCCGACTTCGTCGGTCACGCCAATCTCGTCCCGGCTGAGCGCATCGGCGGGTCGGCGGGGCGGGTTGCGGTACGGCTTGCCGGAGGGCTCGAAGCCGGCGTACCCGCGGAGTGTTGGCCCGCGGGCCGGAAGGCCACCCGCGCGGTCGTCCGGCCGGAGCAGGTGGTGCTCCGCCCGTGGCGTGGTGACGGGCGACCCGCGGCCCGAGCCCGGGTCACCGCGGTGGAATTCCGCGGGGACCGCGAGCACCTGCAGGTCGCGCTTCAGGACGGCGGCGGTCTGACGCTTACCGCCGTGCATCCGGGCGGGGAAGGGGATCGGGCCGATTTTGCGGTCGGCGCGGAGGTGGCGATCGGGATCCCCGCCGACCACCTCTGGTTTCTGCCCGGGGGGTGAGTCTCGTTCCGCGCCTTATGCCAACGCCTGCGGAATCCCCGCGGTGAGGACCTTGGGGCCCCCGGCGCGAACGAGCACGTCATCCTCGATGCGGACGCCGCCGATCGTGAGGTGCGCGTCGACAAGGCCCCAGTTCACGGTGTCGCAGTGGCGTGCGCGCCGCGCCGGGTCCTGCAGGAGGGCGGGAATGAAGTAGAGGCCCGGCTCGACCGTCACCACGAAGCCGTCGGCAAGGGGCAAATCCATCCGCAGGGAGCGCAGGCTCGGCCGCGGATCGCGCGTCCGGCCGCGCGCCAGGCCGCTCGCGTCGCGCACCCCGAGCCCGACCAGATGCCCGAGGCCGTGCGGGAAAAAGAGCGCGTGAACCTCCTGCTCGACCAGCGACTCCGGCTGCCCGCGGAGAATGCCCATCCCGACCAGCCCGGCGGTCAGGTCGATCGCGGCGGCGAGATGGACCTGCTTCCACTCCGCGCCCGGCACGCACCGAGCGATGGCCCGTTCCTGGGCCTGCCGCACCGCGGCGTGCAGGTCCCGCTGGAAGCCGGAGGGCTTGCCCGCGACGTAGGTGCGGGTGACGTCCGCCACATAGCGACGTACTTCGGCGCCCGCGTCCACGAGCACGAAATCCCCGGGGGCCACTGCGCGTTCGGAGGGCTCGAAGTGGAGGACGGCCGCGTTCGGGCCGGCGCCAACGATCGTGCCGTAGCCCGTCCGGTCCGCGCCCGCGTGCTGGAAGGCGGCCTCGAGTTCGATCTGCAGCGCGCGCTCGGTAATGCCTGGGCGGATGAGTTCCGGCAGGCGCGCGTAACCCGCAAGGGTGGCGTGGACCGCCCGTTCCATCAGCTCGAGCTCGTGGGCGTCCTTCGGGCGGCGCACCTCGGCGCAGGCCAGCCGGGCCGCGTCGCTCGCGGCGGGGTCGGCTTCAACGCCCGGGACCGGGGCGCCGAGGGCGGCGATCCTGCGCCCGGCGCGCGCGTTCAGCCACGCCGTGAACCCGCCGATGTCCTCGCCCTCCCGCGGGCGGGCCCCGCACCAGACCCGTTCCGCCTCGGTCACGGGCGGCACGAAGCTGCGCCAGCCGGCCGCGCCCTCGCGTGGGTCGTACGCGATCACGCCGCCGGCGCAGTCTCCGCCCGCGGTGAACACATACTCGGCGTGCGCGCGGTAGGGGTAGGTCTGGTCGCTGCCTTCGGGCAGCGGGACCGGTTCCCCGGCGCCGATCACGAGCGGGGCGTCAGAGGGGGCGAGGGCGGCGGCCAGCCGTTCGCGCCGAGCCGGGAGGTACGCGGGGGACATCGGATTAGGGTGCGTCCCGCGTGGCCGAGGGCAAGCGGGCGCCGGCACTTGCGGCTCGACTGGCGGCCGGGCCCAGCCTGACTAGAAGTCGGATGTCCGTTACCCGCCTCGCCGTCCTCCTCACCCTCGCGGTGAGCGCGGTGGCCGCCCCCGGCCCCTCGCGCCCCAACGTTCTGCTGCTGCTGGCCGACGACCTGCGGCCCGGGGGTGCCGGCTACGGCTCTCCCGCGCTGACCCCGAACCTTGAGCGTCTGGCGCGGAGCGGGGTCCGCTTCGAGCGCGCCTACTGCCAGCAGGCGGTCTGCAACCCTTCCCGCTCCTCCTTCCTCACCGGCCTCCGGCCCGACACGCTCGGCCTGTGGAACAATGGCACCCACTTCCGCGAGCTGCGACCCGACGTGACCACCCTGCCGCAGCATTTCCGCAACCACGGGTACGTCACGCGCAACGTCGGGAAGATCTTCCACAACTGGCACACGCGCGAGAAGGGAGACGCGCGCTCGTGGAGCGCCCCGGAGTTCCTGCATTACGCCACCCACGGCGCGGACGCCCCGCAGGTCGAGGGCCCGCTGCCGCCGAACCTCGCCTCGGGCGGCGGCCGCCAGTACACGGACGTCCCGCTGACCGAGTGCCGTGACGTGCCCGACGAGGCCTACTACGACGGGCGGGTCGCCGCCGAGGCCGTGCGGGTGCTGCGCGAGATCCGCGACCGGCCGTTTTTCCTCGCAGTGGGTTTCTGGAAGCCGCACGCCCCGTTCAACGCCCCCAAGCGCTACTGGGACCTCTACGACCGCGCCAGCCTGCCGCCCGTCGACCTGCGCGCGCCGGCGGGCGCCCCGGAAGTGGCCCTCCACGACGGCCGCGAGATCCTCGGTTTGCCGGGGCCGGGCCGGATCTCGCCCGATGCGGCGCTCGTGGCCGAGATGCGCCACGGGTATTTGGCGAACATCTCCTACCTCGACGCGCAGTTGGGCAAGGTCCTCGACGCGCTGGACGCGAGCGGCGTCGGCGGCCGCACCGTGGTGGTCTTCGCGGGCGACCACGGTTTCCACCTCGGCGAGCACGGGCTGTGGGGCAAAACCTCGAACTTCGAGCTCGATGCGCGCGTGCCGCTGCTGATCGCCCTGCCTGGGAGCGGACCCCGCGGCGTGGCGACGAGGGCGTTTGCGGAACTCGTCGACTTGTTTCCCACGCTGAACGCCGCCTGCGGGCTGCCCGCCGTGCCCGGCCTCGACGGGCTGAGCCTGCTGCCCGTCCTTCGCGACCCCGCCGCCGTGGTCAAGCCGGCTGCCTTCTCGCAGCATCCGCGCCCCGCCTACTACGACCGCGAGCCGGCCAAGGTGCCGCGAGCGATGGGGTATTCCGTGCGGACGGACGCGGTGCGTTACACCGAATGGCGCGACTGGGCGAGCGGAACGGTGATCGCGCGGGAGCTTTACGATGCCGTCGCGGACGGGGGCGAGACGCGCAACCGGGCGGGGGATCCCGCGCTGGCCGCCGCGGAGGCCGACGCCGCGACGCGGCTGCGGGCGCAGTTCCCTCCGCGCACGCGCTGAGCCCTCTGGTTCGCCACCCCACCACTTTTCCCGCCTCCGACTTACCCCGATGCTCCCGCTCCTCCGCCATTTCCTGCTTCCGGCGCTGCTCCCGCTGGCCGCTGCGGCCGCGGCCCCCGCGGCGCGCCCGAATATCCTGTTCGTGATCTACGATGACTGGGGTTGGCGCGACGCCGGCGCCTATGGCGCGACCTGGCTGCGCACGCCGGGCTTCGACCGCGTTGCCCGCGAGGGCGTACTCTTCCGGAACGCGTTCACCTCGAACCCGAAGTGCAGTCCCTGCCGCGCCAGCATCCTCACCGGCCGCAACACGTGGCAGCTCCGCGAGGCGGTCTCGCACAACGGGATGTTCCCCGCCGGTTTCGCCGTCTATCCGGACCTGCTCGAGCAGGCTGGCTACCTCTTGGGCCTCACCGGCAAGGGCTGGGGGCCGGGCGACTTCAAGACCCTTGCCGGCCGCGAGCGGAACCCCGCCGGACCGGGGATCGAGGAGCACACGATGACCGTGCCGGCCACCGGCATCAACCGGAAGGACTACGCGAAAAACTTCGAGACGTTCCTCGCCCGGCGGCCGCGCGGCACGCCATTCTGCTTCTGGCTGGGCTTCCACGAACCCCACCGCGCCTATGAGCCCGGCTCGGGGCGCCGCCTCGGCAAGGACCTCGCCGCCGTGCCCGTGCCGCCGTACTTCCCGGACGTGACCCCGGTGCGGGACGACCTCGCGGATTACGCGGTCGAGGTCGAGTGGGCCGACGCGCACCTCGGCCGGGTGCTCGCCGCGCTGGAGGCGGCGGGCGAGCTGGAGAACACCCTCGTCGTGGTCACGTCGGACCACGGGATGCCCTTCCCGTACGTCAAGGGCCAGATCCACGAGGACGGCTTTCATCTGCCGCTGGCGATGCGCTGGGGCGCGGCGATCCGCCCGGGCCGGGTGGTCGAGGATTTCATCAACGTCCGCGACTTCGCCCCGACGTTCCTCGAGCTCGCGGGCCTGCCCGCGCACCCGCAAATGACGGGACGCAGCCTGGCCGCGCTGCTCCGCGCGCCCGGTTCGGGCTGGGTGGAAGGCCGGGACGAGATGCTCGTGGGCAAGGAACGCCACGATCTCGGCCGGCCCGGCAACGCGGGCTATCCGGTGCGCGCCCTGCGCACGCGCGACTTCCTCTACGTGCGGAACTTTCACCCGGAGCGCTGGCCCGCCGGGAACCCCGAGACGGATTTCGGCAACTGCGACTCCGGCCCGACCAAGGAGGTGATCAAGGCTCTCGGCGGCCACTTCTACGATCTCTCCTTCGGCAAGCGCCCGGCCGAGGAGTTGTATGACCTGCGTCGCGACCCGCACGGGGTGAACAACCTCGCCCACGACCTGACGCACGCCGCGACGGTGGCGGAGATGCGCCTGCGCCTCGTCACCCTGCTGCGGCAGGACGAGGACCCGCGGATCCTCGGCCGCGCGGCGGAGCTGGAGGCCTACGCCTACGTCGGTGGCGGAGGGAACAAGGCGTACGACACTTGGCTCAAGGCGCAGGAGGCGAAACTCAATGCCACGACTGTCGCGCCAGCGCCTGGGCGCAAGGGCGGTCGGAAGGCCCCTGAATGACCGCGATGCACCGCGCGGCCCTTTCCCGCCGAGGCTTCCTGGCCGCCTCCCTCGCTGCGGGGACCTCGGCCGCCGTTTTGCCGGGAACCCTGGGCGCGGCTGCGCTGGAGGAGTTTGATTACATCGTCGTCGGCGCCGGCTCAAGCGGCTGCGTCGTTGCCAACCGCCTTTCCGCCGATCCCGCGATGCGGGTGCTGCTGCTGGAGGCGGGCGGCCGGGGGGATGATCCGCTGATCGCCGATATCGGGCGCTGGACCTCCCTGCTCGGGACGGCGGCGGATTGGAACTACGCCACCGAGCCGGAGCCTGCGCTGGGCGGCCGCTCGGTGAAGTGGCCCCGCGGGCGCGGCTTCGGCGGGTCGAGCGCGATCAGCGCCGCGGCCTACGTGCGCGGGCACCCCCTCGACTTCGCAGCGTGGGCGCGCGAGGCCGGCCCGGACTGGTCCTACGCCGCGGTCCAGCCGATCTTCCGCGCCCTCGAGAACAACAGTCGCGGCGCCTCCGCCCTGCGGGGCGTGGGCGGGCCGGTCGCGGTGAGTGACACGGACGATCCGCACGCCGGCCACCTCGCGTTCCTCGAGGCGTGCCGCGGGCTCGGTTTCGCGGCGGATCCCCGCTGGGACTTCAACTCCGAGCGTCCCGAGAACGGGGCCGGCTTCTACCAGAAACATCTTCACGCCGGCCGGCGGCAGTCCGCGGCCGCGGCCTTCCTGACCCCGGTGCTCGGCCGGTCGAATCTCGCCGCGCGCCCGCACGCCCACGTGCGCCGCCTGCTCCTCGAGGGTACCCGCGTCGTCGGACTGGAGTACCTCGATGGTAGCCCCGGGGCCGCCGCGACGGTCCGCACGGTCCGCGCCGCCCGCGAGGTAGTGCTGTGCGCGGGCGCCATCGATTCGCCGCGGCTCCTGCTGCTGTCCGGCATTGGTCCCGCGGCGGCGCTCCGCGCGGCCGGCGTTACGGTCCGCCACGAATTGCCGGGCGTCGGCGCCAACCTGCAGGACCATCCCCGCATCGGCCTGCGCTGGGCCGGCCGCGCCCCGCTCGCGGGTTCCTCAGTCTCCGCCGGGCTGCTGGCCTTTTCCGGGCTGGGTCCTGCCGGCGGCCCGCCCGACCTCCAGTTCGCCGTCGGCCGCGGCCTGAGCGCCCCGGATTCGTCCCTGGCCTATTCCGTCGTCGTCACCCGCGTCCAGAGTGGCGGCTCCATCAGCCTGCGGTCCGCGGACCCGCTCGCGCCGCCGGTGATCCGCGCGAATTACTTCACGGAGGAGCGCGATCTTGCCATCGCGGTCGAGGGTGTCCGCTTGGGGCTGGCGATCGGGCGGGCGCGTGCGTTCGACGCCTTGCGGGGCGCCGCGGCCGAGCCCGCGGAAGGGGAGGACTCGCCGGAGCGGTTACGCGAGTTCATCCGCCGGACCTCCGGCACAATCTACCATCCTGCCGGCACCTGCCGGATGGGCCGCGGGCCGGACGCGGTCGTGGACCCGGCGCTCAGGGTGCGCGGACTGGAAGGTCTGCGGGTGGCGGATGCCTCCGTGATGCCAATCCTGCTTAGCGTGCAGACGCACGCCACCTGCCTCGTGATCGGCGAACTCGCGGCGCGTTTCCTGCGCGCCTGAGCCCGCTTAGCGGAAGGAGTGCGCCGTCTGGGCGGGGAGCTCCGGCAGCGTCAGCGGCTCGATTTGCTCCGCCCGGACGTGGATGACGCCGGCGCGTTGCTCGAGCCGGCCGGTGATGCGCAGGGCGGGCTCCTGCGTGATCACCAGCCGCCGGGCCGCGAACAGGTCCGGATGGACCACCGCGTTGGCGATGCCGGTCTCGTCCTCCAGACTCAGGAACAGGAACCCCTTGGCCGTGCCGGGGCGCTGCCGGCAAATGACGGGCCCGGCGATGCGGACCGTCTCGCCGTCGCGGCCCAGCGGGAGATCCGCCGCGCGCCAGACGTCGGGCAACCGCTCGCGGAGCCGGGCGAGCGGGTGGGCGCCGCCGGTCAGGCCGAGCCCGGCGAAGTCGGCCGCGAGGCGTTCCCCCGGCGTCATCGGGCGCAGCGCGTCGGGCGTGTCCGGTTCCTCTTCGCCGTCCCGCAGCAGCGGCTCGTCCGCGGACCACGCGGCCTCCACCTGCCAGAGCGCGGCGCGGCGGTGGGACCCCAGCGCGTGGAAGGCGCCGGTGGCGGCGAGGGCGCGGCGCTCGTTCGCGTGGAGGGGGATGCGGCGGAGGCAGTCGGCGAGCGAGGCGAAGGGCGCGCGTTCCCTTTCGCGCTCGAGCGCGCGCGCGGCCTCCTCGCGCAGCCCGCGGACGTGGCGCAGTCCGATCCGGACGGCGTTGGCCGCCTCCGCTGTGCACTCCCAGCGGGAGAAGGCCACGCACACCGGCAGGATCCGCAGGCCGTGGCGGCGGGCGTCTTGCACCAGCGTCGCCGGGCCGTAGAAGCCCATCGGCTGGTGGTTGAGCAGGCTGGCGGTGAACTGGGCGGGGCGGTGCACCTTTAGCCAGGTGCTGGCGTAGGCGAGCAGCGCGAAGCTCAGGGCGTGCGACTCGGGAAACCCGTAGGCGGCGAAGGACAGCGCGGCCTCGCCGAGCCGGCGCGCGACCGCCTCGTTGCGCCCTTGGGCACGCAGGGCTTCACCGAGGCGGCCCAGCGCACGCCGCAGCCGCGCGGGGTCTTGGGTGAAGCCCATCGCGCGGCGGAGCTCCTCAGCCTCCCCGCCGGCAAGGCCGGCCAGCCGCATCGCCAGCTCCAGCATCTGCTCCTGGAACAGGATCACCCCTAGGGTGCGGGCGAGGATCGGCCGCGCGATGTCGTCCACGCTGGGATCGAGGTAGGTCACGGGCTCCAGCCCGTTGCGGCGTCGGATCAGCGGGTGCGTGAGTTGGCCGACGATCGGGCCCGGCCGCACGATCGCCACCTGCATTGCGACGTCGTAGAGGCAGGCCGGACGCAGCCGCGGCAGGGTGGCCATCTGCGCCCGGCTTTCGATCTGGAAGACCCCGATGGTGTCCGCCCGCTGCATCGCCGCGTAGGTTGGTGCGTCGTCCGGCGGCAGCGTGTGCAGCGCGATCGGGTCGCCCCGCTCCGCGCACCGCGCGAAGGTCTCCTGCAGCACGGCCATCATCCCCAGCCCCAGCAGGTCGATCTTCACGATGCCGAGGTCTTCGCACGAGGTCTTGTCCCATTGCACGATCACGCGGCCCGGCATCGTGGCCGGCTCCAGCGGTACGACCTCGTCGAGCCGCCCGCCGCACACGACCATCCCGCCGCTGTGCTGGCCGAGGTGCCGCGGGAGCCCCCGCAGCTGGCCGAGGAGCGACGCGAGCGCCGCGCCGCGGGGGTGGTCTGGGGGCAGGCCGGCTAGCGCGAGTCGCTGCCGCAGTTCCAGCGGGTCGGGGAAGTCCCCGGGCGACTGGAGCGCCGAGAACCGGTCAAGCAGGTCCTCACCGAAGCCGAGCACCTTGCCGAGTTCCCGCATCGCCCCGCGGCCGCGGTAGGTGATGAAGTTCGCGGTCATCGCCGCCCCGCGCGGCGCGTGATCGGCGTAAACCTTGCGGATCAAGCGCTCGCGCGGTTCTCCGCTGGGCAGGTCGAGGTCGATGTCCGGCCACGAGGGATGGCCGTCGTGGCCAACGCGCCCCTCGCTCAGGAAACGCTCGAAGAGCAGCCCGTGCCGGATGGGGTCAACGGCGGTGATGCCGAGCACGTAGCAGACGGCGCTGTTGGCGGCGCTGCCGCGGCCCTGGACCAGAATGCCCTCGGCGCGCGCGTGGCGGCAGAGGTCCCACACGATGAGGAAGTAGCCGCAGAAACCCAGGCGCTCGATCAGCGCGAGCTCGCGGTCGAGCTGGGCGCGGACGCGCGGGCCGGGTTCGCCGTACCGCTCGCGGGCCCCGGCGTAGGTCCGTATGCGGAGCAGGCCGGGCATCGTCTCCCCCGGTGCCACCGGGAAATCCGGGAACCGGTAACCGAGGTCGCGCAGGGTGAAGTCCAGCCTGGCCTCGAGCCGGCCCGCTGCCTCCACCGCCCCGGGCAGATCGGCGAACCGCGCCGCCATCGCCGCCCCGTCCCGCAGGCGGCGTTCGGCGTTGGGCGCAAGCCGGCGGCCTGCAGCGTCCAGCGTGGTGTGGTGCCGCAGGCAGGTGAAGACGTCCGCGACCGGCCGCCCCTCCGGAGTCGCGTAGTCCACGCCGCCGGTCGCGAGGATAGGGAGGCCCCGGGCGGTGGCGAGGTCGCGGAGGCCGGCGAGTTCGCGGTCCTCCCCGCGCCGGCGTTCCCGCTGCAGTTCCACGTGCAGGTGGTCCTGCCCGTAGATGGCCTCGAGCCGCGTCAAGGTGGCGGCCGCGGCCACCGGACCATCCCGCCGCCACGCGCGCCGCACCGGTCCCTCCGCGTCGCCGGTCAGCGCCACCAGCCCCTCGGCGTGGCGCGCGAGCTCCTCCCAGGTGGCGAGGCAGGGTCGCTTGGGCGCCCCGGGATTCACGGAGTCCTCCTGGTCGGGCGCCCCGGTCGCGGCCGCGGCCGGCTCGACGGTCACGTCCGCCGGCCGGGGGGTGAGCTTGGCCTCGGAGATGAGCCGGCAGAGGTTGCGGTAGCCGGTGCGGTTGGCCACCAGCAGGGGCAACACGCTGCCGTCCGCAAGCGTCACCTCGGCGCCCACCCGCGCGCGGAGGCCGGCCTCCCGCGCCGCCCCGTAGACCCGGGGGGCCGCGCAGAGGTTGTCGCGGTCGAGCACCGCCAGCGCCGGCAGGTTCCGGCGGGCGGCCTCCGCCACCAGCGCCTCCGGCGTCGAGGCGCCCCGCAGGAAGCTGAAGGCGCTGCGGCTGTGCAGCTCGCAATAGGCGGCCATCGCGCGGCTCAGTCGTATTCGCCCTCGACGAACCAGGCCTCGCGCTCGCCGAGGAGCCGGTAGAGGCCGCCACCCGCGAGCGCGACGTCCCACTCGACCCGAGCCCAGGCGCGGGCCGGTTCCCACCAGTCGCCGCTCGCGCACCACGGGCCTCGCGCCTCGGCGACCGGGCCGGAGAAGCGTTCCGTCCACACGTGCGCGGGTCGCCCGGAGGTCGGCGCGAAGGTCAGCCGTGCCGGCAGGGGTGGGCGGAACCGGCGCAGCGGTAGGCCGATCACGCCACCGGGTGCCGCCGGCGCCTCCTCCAGCAGTCCCGGGGGCGGGCTGAGCGCCGCCGCATCCGGCCGGTGGGTGTCGGTGGGAACGGGGGTCCCGACGCGCTCGGCGCCGACGAGAGCGGCCACTTGGGCGAGGGTCTCGGTGAAGGCGTGCGGATCGCGCAGCCCGCCGGAGAGAAAATCTTGTTGCCGGACCGGCGCGCGCACCGCCTCCACGCGCAGGCTCCAGCCCCGCACGGGCGCCGCGGTGCGGAGCCCGGTGAGATGGGTCTCGAGGGCGCGCTGGAGCGGCGCGGCGGAGGCCGTCGGCGCCGGCAGGCGGAGGTGCGCGCGATGGGCCGGGCCATCCTCCAGCCGCAACTCCAGTTCCAGTCCGCCCGCGGCGAGGCCGGCCGCCTGCAGCTCGAGGGCCAGGCGTTCCACATGGCGCTCCAGTGGCGGCAGCAACGCCGGCAGGGTCTCGACGCCCGCCTCGTGGTCCGCGGTCGCGTGGAAGCCCACGGGTGGCTCGTGGCGGCGCAGCGGCCTGGGTTCGCCGCCCCGCGCCCGGTCCCAAAGTTCGCGGCCCTCGCGGCCGAGCCGGCGGGTCAGGCCGGCGGCCGTCAGCGCGGTCAGCTCGCCGAGGGTGTGGATGCCCCAGCCGGCGAGCCGGGCGGCCTGCGCCGGCGTCGGCTCCGCGTAGTCGACCGGCAGCTTGGCGAGGAGCGCTGCCTCCTCCTCCACCGCGAGGAATCCGCCCGGGAGCGCGTTTTGCCCCGCCCAGCGGGCCGCGTAGGCCGCCAACCGGGGCGTGCGGGCGGCGCCCGCGTTGGCCTCGAGATCCGTCGCCGCGAGCGCGCGCACCGCCGCCTCCGCCGCGCCCCGGCGTCCGGCCGGGTCGGTGCCCCGGAGGTCGATCGTGCAGCAGCCCGTCGCCGTGTCCTCCACCGCCGGCGACAGCGTGAGCGCCGCCGCGAGCAGCACCGCCCGGGCCTCCGCCTCGCCCGCGGGATCGGGGGGGCGGAGGAGTAGGGTGGGACAACGCGCGAGGGCCTGCGCGAAGGACATCCCCGCGGAGAGGCCCGCCGCGCGGGCGGCGCGGTTGCATTCGCCCAAGGCGGTCTGGCGACCCAGGCCCGTGATCAGGCTCGCCGGGCGGGTCCCGGCCACGGGCGGACCGGCCCGCAGGGCCGCCTGCAGGGCGAACGCTTCCACGTGGAGTACGGCGAACATGGCGGGCCTCGGGGGTTCAGACGGCGGCGGCCAACGGGTGCCGCGTGCGCACCGGGGAGAGGGCGGCCAGCAGCAGCAGGCGTTCCTTCTCCAGCGCGGCGAGCGGCAGGGAAGGCGCCAGCGCCAGGCGGAGCCGGGTGCCGGGCACGGCCGCCACCGCGGTCTGCACCAGCAGCGTGTTCCCGGCGGCCTCGGCCGCGAGCCGCAGCCGGTGCCAGTGTGTCGCCGGGATGTGGCGCAACGCCGGCTCCGGCAGCCGGCGCAGATCCAGCACCACCAGATTGAAATTCGCGTCGCGGACCAGTAGGTCGGCCGCGGCGAGCGCCTGATTCGGGGCCGGGCAGCGCACCCACACCAAGTGCTGCAGCGTGCTCGCTGGAAAGGAGTCCGGGTCGAAAGCGTTGTGCGGGTCGACCAGCGCCGCCCGGCCGCCGCCGGCTCGGCTAGCGGCGAGCAGGCCGCCGAGGAGTAGCGAGGCCCCGCCGCCGGACGCCGGGCAGGTGAGCTCGGTGACCGCCCCCCGGGGTAAACCGCCGGCCGTGTCGATCGCGGGCAGTCCGGTCGGCAGCCCGTCTGGCGCCACCGCCCCGTCACGTGCGCTGCAGGACGGAAAGCGCCCGGCCAGCAGCGCGCGCAGGGCGGAGGGCGTCATTCTGGGACGATCGGAGCGGGGGGAGGCAGCAGACATCGGGGCGCGGGGCGACGGCGTGCCGCGGCGCGGCCCCGGGGAGGGGCGCCGCGGCGGCCGTGACGCGGGATGGCGTTTCAGCCGGGGCCGGCGCGGAGCAGCCCGACCATCACTCCCTGAATCATCAGTTCCTCGGCGGGCAGCAGGTCCGGATAGCGGGGATTCTCGGCGCGGAGGAACGGGCGACCGCGCTGGAGCAGGTAGCGCTTGAGGGTGGATTCCCCGTCGACCAGCGCGGCGACGATCTCCCGAGGGCGGGGCTCGCGCGGGGTGAGGAACACGACGTCCCGGTCGAGGATTCCGGCGCCGGTCATCGAGTCCCCGCGGACGCGGAGAGCGAAAAGCGGGGTAGCCGCGCGGATCCCTAGCGTCGCGGGGTCGAGGGGCACGAAGGAATCGGGTTCCTGCTCGCGCGCGGCGGGCAGGCCGGCGGGGATGGTGCCGTAGAGGGGGATGCCGACGGGGGTGGGAGGGGTGGGGGGGAGCAGCCCGCGGGCCTTGCCCTCGAGGCGGCGCAGCGCGCCCTTGCCGATAAGCGCGTCGACGTGCCGCTTTACGCCGAAGGGGCTGGCGAGGCCGAAGTGGGCCTGGATCTCGCGCAGCGACGGCGCGACCCCGTGCTCGCGGTGGTGGGACTGGATGAAGCCGAGCACCTGCTGCTGGCGCCCAGTGAGTTGGTCGTTCATAGTGTCCAAGTGGACACTAGAGCCGCCGGAAGGCAATCCCGAAGCGCGCGGGGCGCGGTCAGGCGCGGGGTCGGCGCCGGGCCGGGCGGCGGGGCTCGATGTTCAGGTAGGTCTTGTTGAGCATCTGGCTCTCGTAGAGCTCGAGCAGCCGGACGCCCTCGCGAGGTTTCACCTGATCCTTGCGGGTGGCGGCGTCGATCTGCGCCTTCATCCGGCGGCAGAGGTCCTCCTGCTGGTACTGCACGCCCTCGATCACGTCGGCGATGCGGCTGCCGCTGAGCGCCTCCTCGATGTAGAACCCGTTCGGCTCGTCGTCCTCGAGGAACACGTGGACCTCGTTCACGCGGCCGAACAGGTTGTGCAGGTCACCCATGATGTCCTGGTAGGCGCCGGTCAGGAAGATGCCCAGGTAGTAGGGCTTCTGGTTGAGCGGGTGCAGGGTGATGTAATCTTTCACATCCTGCAGGTCGATGAACGACGAGATCTTGCCGTCGGAGTCGCAGGTGATGTCGACCAGGATCGCGCTGACCGTGGGGCGTTCGTTGAGGCGGTGGAGCGGGGCGACGGGGAAGAGCTGCTTGAGGGCCCAGTGGTCGAGCAGGGACTGGAAAACGGAGAAGTTGCAGACGTACTGGTCGGCGAGGAGGCGGTTGAGGTCGTGGAGCTCCTCGGGCTGGTAGCCGGACTGCCGGCCCTCCTTGGCGATCTGCTCGCAGATCTGCCAGAAGAGAGACTCGGCGGCGGCGCGATTCTCGAGGTCGAGGTAGCCGAGATTGAACAGCGAGAAGGCCTCATCCTTCTTCTGCAGGGCGTCGTGGAAGCGCTCCAGCCGGCCGAGCCGGGTGCGATTGCGCAGCATCGCCTCGAGGTCCTGCACCACCTTGTGCTTCTGCTTGGGCTGGTGCTGCTGGCCGAGGGACTCGCGCTTGTTGATGCGCTCGAACACCTCCACCACAAGCAGCGAGTGTGGGGCGACGATGGCGCGGCCGGACTCGCTGACGATGTCGGGCTCGGGCACGCCGGAGGCGTTGCAGATCTCCCGGATGTTGGAGACGACGTCGCGGGCGTACTCCTCCATCGAGTAGTTCATCGACGACTCGAAGTTGGTGCGGGACCCGTCGTAGTCGATGCCGAGCCCGCCGCCCACGTCGAGGTAGCCCATCGGGAATCCGAGGCGGGCGAGCTGGCAGTAGAAGCGGGAGGCCTCCACCACGGCGTTCTTGATCGTGAGGATATTGGGGACCTGGGAGCCGATGTGGAAGTGCACTAGCCGCAGAGCCTGCTGGAGGCGGGCGGCGCGCAGCTTCTCGCAGGCGAACAGGATTTCGGCGGTGTTGAGGCCGAATTTGGCGTTGTCGCCGGTGGACATCGCCCATTTGCCCTCGCCGCGGGTCTGGAGCTTGGCGCGGAAACCGATCAGCGGCTTCACCCCCGTCTCCTCGGAGAGGCGGATGATGTCGTCGAGCTCGGCCAGCTGCTCGACCACGAGGATGATGCGCTTGCCGAGCTTGCGGCCGAGCAGGGCGAGGCGGATGTAGTCGTCGTCCTTGTAGCCGTTGCAGATGATCAGGCGCTGGGCACCCTCGTGCATCGCGAGCGCGATCATCAGCTCCGGCTTTGAGCCTGCCTCGAGGCCGTAGTTGAACTCCTTACCCGCCGCCACGATCTCGTCGACCACCTCGCGCAGCTGATTTACCTTGATGGGGAACACCCCGCGGTAGGAACCCTTGTAGCCCTCGTCCTTGATCGCCCTGGCGAAGAGCGAGTTGAGGCGGACCACCTGGTGCCGGAGCAGATCTTGGAAACGGATCACCAGCGGGGCCTTCAGGCCCATCCCGACCGCCTCTTGCACCACATCGAGCACGCGGATGCCCCGGCCGTCCAGTCGCGGTTGCACGTTCACGCAGCCAGCGTCATCCACCGAGATGTGGCCGGAGCCCCAGCGCTTGAAACCGTAATGCTCTTCGGACTTGGCGGCCGACCAGGCGGTCGAGGATTTACTTTTCAACGCGGTGCGGGGTGGGGAGTTATGGCTTGCTTTTGCCTTCGGCGAATTCGTTAGATGCGTCTTTTCTGGTTTAAAATCTCGTTCGCTAGCAATTCCGAAAATGCATCCGCTCACGCTCCTCCCCGCTTTTCTCGCCCAGACGCCCGCCCCCGCCTCGTCGCAGCCGTCTTTCCTCGTGCAGATTTTGCCGATGGTGCTGCTCTTCGGCGCGATGTACTTCTTCCTCATCGCCCCCCAGCGCAAAAAGCAGAAAGAGCACGAGAAGATGCTCAAGGAGCTGCAGAGCGGCGACGAGATCGTCACCAGCGGCGGCATCTTCGGCGTGATCACCAACGTGAAGGACGACCGCTTCGTCGTCCGCATCGCCGACAACACCAAGGTCGAGATCGGCAAGGGCTTCGTGCAGACCGTGCTCCGCAAAGCCGGCGCCGAGGTCAAGTGACGTCCCTGGGCGCGCGCCGGGCCGGTCCCCCCCCGCCCGGCCGGCAGGGCCCGGTTCCCTTTTCAACCCAAACGCACCATGCTCAAACGCAATCTCTGGAAGCTGATCCTGTCCGTGGCCGTGCTGGCCTGGGCAGGCTCCCAGCTCCTGCCCCTGCAGGATCAGGCCTTCGTCGACTACGTCCGCACCAACGCCTCCGCCAAATCCTCCGAGTTCGGCAAACTGCTCGAGGAGGCGGCCGCCCGGAAGAAGGCGCTCCAGGCGCCCAGTGAGTTCGTCGCCCTCAAACAGCTCGGCCGCGAGCGCCGGCTGGACCTGACCCAGTTCTTCCCGCACATCCGCCTCGAGGAGTCGCTGAAGAACATCGAAAAGCGCAACGACATCTTGTTGGGGGAACTGCTGCGCCTGTCCCGCAGCCCTCTCCAGCTCGGCCTCGACCTCAAGGGCGGCGTCGCCTTCACCCTCGAGGCCGTTGAGTCCCCCGGGGAGAACCTCGACAGCCTCCAGCGCCAGGAGAAGCTGCAGAAGTCGATCGAGATCATCGGCGCCCGCATCAACGGCCTCGGCGTCGCCGAGCCGGTCCTCCGCCCAATCGGCGAGAACCGCATCGAGATCCAGCTCCCGGGCGTCAGCACCAAAGACAATCCGGATGTGGTCGACCAGGTGAAGGCCCCGGCCCGCCTCGACTTCCGGATGATCCACGCCTCCCTCGTGCCCGGCCCCGGGGTCGAGACGCCGGCCGGCTACGAGGTGAAGATCCTCGATTGGGAGACCCGCCGTGGCGAGACCGGCGTCGAGGAGCTCTTCGTCAAGCGCATTCCTGAGATGACGGGCGAGATGATCTCCAACTCCTTCGCCCGGCCCGATCTCTACGGCAAGCCGGAGGTCATCTTGGAATTCACCGACGCCGGCAAGAAGCGCTTCGCCGAGGTCACCCGCAGCATCGCGGAGATCGGCCAGCGCGGCGGACCCCTCGGGCGTCTCGCGATCGTGCTCGACGGCAAGCTCTATTCGGCCCCCACGGTCCGCGAGGAGATCAACAGCCCCTCAGCTCAGATCACCGGCAGCTTTACCGACCGCGAGGCGATCAACCTGGCGAACGTCCTCAACAATCCGCTCGATGTCGAGCTGCGCATCATTGAGCAGTACGAGGTCGGGCCCACGCTGGCGGCTGACGCCGTGATCAGCGCCCGGAACGCCTTCATCGTCAGCACGCTGCTCACGATCGGCTTCATCGTCGTCTTCTACACCATCGGCGGGTTCGTTGCCGCCTTCGGGATGGCGGTTAACGTGCTCGTCACTCTCGGCGTGATGGCCAGCATCGGTGCCACGCTGACGATGCCGGGCATCGCCGGCATCGTCCTGACGCTCGCGATGTCCGTCGACGCCAACATCCTGATCTTCGAGCGGATGCGCGAGGAGCTGAAGCTGGGGAAGAAGCTCGGCACCGCCCTCGAGGCCGGCTTCGACAAGGCGTGGTCCGCGATTCTGGACTCGAACGTCACCACACTCCTCGTCGCCCTCGTGATGGTGGCGCTCGGGACCGGCCCGGTGAAGGGCTTCGGCGTGACGCTCGCGATCGGTATCTTCACGACGATGTTCGCCGCGATCGTGGTCAACAAGTTGATCCTCGAGGCCCTCATTTTGGGCGGGGTCACCGGCCGCCTCCCGATGTTCTCGATCTTGCAGAACACGGCCTACGATTTCCTCAAGTACACCCGGTCGGCGGTCATCGCGACCGCGGCGGTGCTCGTCGTGGGCATCGGCGCGGTTGTGTACAAGGGCAAGGCCATCTACGGGATCGATTTCTTGGGTGGCGATATGATCACGCTGAACTTCGGTCAGCGGGTCGAGGTGGGCGAGCTCCGTCGGGCGGCGGAGCGGGCGGGGCAGAAGGACGTCGCCTTCTCCTACCAGCAACCGGTCGGCGGCAGCCGCGAGGTGCTTCGGATCACGGCCCCGTTTGACCAGGGCCGTCCGCTGGTGAGGCAGCTGCAGACGACCTTCCCCCAGGCGAAGCTCGAGCTCGCGGGCGAGTCCCGCATCGGTGCCTCGGTTGGCAAGGAGATCCAATGGAACGCCCTGCTCTCGGTGGTGGCCGCGCTTGCCGGCATCCTCGTCTATGTGGCCTTCCGCTTCGAGATGGGCTACGGCATCGGCGCAGTGGTAGCGACCGTGCACGACCTCATCCTGACCATCGGGCTGTTCGTGCTCTTTGATCGGCAGTTCAACGCGCCGATGGTGGCCGCGATCTTGCTGATCATCGGCTACTCAATCAACGACACGATCGTCGTGTTCGACCGCATCCGCGAGGAGCTGAAGCTCAGTCCCACCGGGACGCTACGCGAGATCATCAACCGCTCGCTCAATCTCACTCTGGCGCGCACGGTCATCACCGGGGGCACGACGCTGCTTACCTCGGTAACGCTCCTGCTCACCACCTCCGGCGACGTCAATGACATCGCCTTCACCCTGCTGATCGGCGTCCTCACGGGCACCTTCTCCTCGCTGTTCATCGCGACCCCCGTCTTCTTCTGGTGGCACAAGGGCGACCGGAAGCACGTCGAGGCGCACCACGACGTTGCCCCGAAGTACGAGTGGCAGGGCACCAGCAAGGCGGCCGACTAGGCGGCCGCCGGCCACCGTCGGGCCGCTGGACGGATTCCCGGGCCGCCGCGCGTTCCGGGACCGGCCCCCCGGGTCGCCAGAACCACCCCGCCACGATGCGCTGGATCTACCAGTCGCAGCCCGCCGACGAGGTTGAGGCGCTCAGCAAGCGCGTGGGCGTCAGCCGCGTGCTCGCCGAGCTGCTGCTGCGCGCCGGCCGGTCCGATCCGGCCACCGCGGGAGAGTTCCTGCAGCCCAGTCTCGCCCGGCTCGACGACCCGCTCCGCCTGCCCAACCTGCCGGCCGCGGCCGGCCGTCTCCGCCGCGCGATCGCCGCGCGCGAGCAGATCGTGGTCCTTGGTGACTATGATGTGGACGGCGTCACCAGCACCGCGCTGCTGGTCTCGGTGCTGCGGCGTTTCGGGTTAAATCCCCGTTTTGTCGTGCCCAGGCGCGCCGCCGACGGTTACGGCCTGTCCCGCAGCGCTATCGACCGGGCGCTGGAGGTTGGCCGCCCGGATCTCTTCGTCGCGCTCGACTGCGGCACCAATTCGCGGGAGGAGACCGCTTACCTGCGTGCGCAAGGCGTGGAGGTGGTGGTCATCGACCATCACCGTTCCACGGTGGGCGAAAACGCGGATTGCCTGCTGATCAATCCGCACGTGCACGGGCTGACGGACGCCGCCGGCGAGGCGTGGCGTCACCTGTGTACCGTAGGCCTAGTCTTCAAGCTCTGCCACGGGTTACTGAAGCTGCTGCGCGGCGACAACCACCCGGTCGCCTTCCGCATCCGGCTCCGTGATCATCTCGACCTCGTGGCCTTGGGCACGATCGCCGACCTCGTGCCGCTCCAGGGCGAGAACCGCATCCTCGCCTGCCACGGGTTGCGCATCCTGCGTGAGACCCAACGGCCGGGCCTGCGTGCGCTGATGGATGTCGCCGGGGTGCGACCGGAGCAGGATCTGGTGCCGACCGACGTTTCGTTCCGCCTCGGTCCCCGCATCAACGCGAGCGGACGCCTCGCCGACGCGGCGCTTTCTGTCGAACTGCTCCTCAGCGACGATCCGGCATTCTGCGCGGAGACGGCACGGCAATTGGACGCCTTCAACCGGGAGCGCCAGGACATCGAACGCCGAATCACCGAGGAGGCGGAGACCGCGATCGAGGAGCGCTACGCTTCACACGCCGGGGTCGTGCTGTTCGCAGAGAACTGGCACCCGGGCGTCGTGGGTGTCGTGGCAGGGAGGGTCACCCGGAAATACCATCGTCCCTGCGTGGTCCTGGGCAAGGAGGGCGAGCTGGCGAAGGGTTCCGGCCGGAGCATCGAGGGCGTCAACTTGGTCGAGGTTCTCGGGGCCTGCGCGTCCGATCTGACCAGTTGGGGCGGGCATCCAATGGCGGTCGGGGTCGCCTTGGCCAAGGAGCGCGTGGAGGCGTTCCGCGCGCGGTTCGCCGACGCAGTCCGCGCTCAGGTCTCAGCGGCCGAGCCGCGGTTGGAACTGGCGGCGTGGCTGTCGCTCGAGCAGGTGCACGAGCGGCTAATGGACGAGTTGGAGAGCCTGCACCCCTTCGGCCAAGGCAACCCCGAGCCCGTCTTCGGGCTGCGCGGAGTGGTTCTGCGGCAGGTGCCGGAGGTCTTCAAGGAACAGCACCTTCGGTTCCGGCTTGAGGACTCCCGAGGGAGGCCGCTACACGGGGTCGCTTGGAAGATGGCGGATCGGCTACCACCCGCCGGCCAGCCGCTCGATCTCGCGGTGGAACTGAAATGGAATTATTTTAACCATCGGCGTCTGCTGCAACTGGTCTTGGCCGATTGGAGAGTCGCCGCCGCCGAGTGAGCGCGCGATGCCTCTCAGGCGGCGTGCGCAAACTTGCGTTCCTTCGCGATGAACCAGAGGGGTTCGCCCGCATCATCCAGCACTGGAGTCAGCGCAATCTCGACCTCATAACGTGAGCCGTTGCGGTGGTAATTGACGAGTTTTTCGCTGCACTTCCGACGCTCGCGGATAGCGTCGCGCATACGTCGCACCGCGCTGGAATCGGTGTCTGGGCCCTGCAGAAATTCACCCGGCTTTCGTCCCCGGATATCCTCTATGCGGTAACCGCACATTGCAGTGAATTCCGGGTTGACCCACTCCACCAGACCTTGCGGACAGGTAACGACCATGGGTTGAGCTTCGGACCGGGGGCGGCCCGCGACCGCGGAGAGGACGCGGTCCCGCAAGGAGGTGGGGGGGGCAGACCTGCGCCGGAGTGAAGCGAGCGTTACGGCGGCGCCGACTTCCTGAAGTCGGTCAACGAGGGCGCGGAGTTCTGGTTGGAAGTCGAGGATGAGCTCAAAGCCTTCACGTTGATCGACGTCCAGCGTGCCCGCGACGAACAACGCGGCCCGGTCTTGGAGTAGTTCAGGGATCATATTAACGTTTCAGGGATCGGAGGAGATCTTCAAATCTAGTGTACTGCTCTTTGTTTTGCCGAAAGGAAGGTGGGAAAGCTCAAGTGTATTGCAAGTCATTGAGTACGTTCTGCGTCGGTTCCGGGATGCAGCGAGGTCCCTTCGTCACCCTTGCGAAGCGCTGGGGGCCATGCTTCGGTCCGTTATGCTTCGGATACTGCTCCCGCCCCGCCTCGCCCTTTTTCTGCTGCCTCTGCTCGCTGCGGCGAGTCCCGCGCCTCCGGGCGAGATCCGCGGGAAGGTGGTCGAGTCGATCAACGCCGCCTCCTACACCTACGTCCACGTCGACACTGGGGCGGCTAGGGTGTGGGCCGCGGCGCCGCAATTCGCAGTTAAGGCCGGAGATTCAGTGGCGCTTGGGGATGCGATGCCGATGCCGAACTACCACAGCAAGACCCTCAATCGGACCTTCGAGGTCGTCTATTTCAGCGGCCGGGCCGCGGTGAACGGCGTGGCAGCGGTGGCGGTCGAGGCCACGGCCGCCCCCCCCCGCAGCCTACCCGGCTTGGCGGTGGATCTTTCCAACCTCGCCCGCGCTGCCGGGGGCCAGACAGTTGCCGAGGTTCATTCCGGCCGGGCCGCTCTGGCGGGCCAGCTGGTCACGGTCCGGGGTCGCGTGGTTAAGTTTAATTACAATATACTGGGCCGCAATTGGTTGCATATCCGAGATGGCTCCGGAACTGAGGGAAATAACAACCTGACGGTGACCTCCACGGGGCAAGCCAAGGTGGGCGACTTGGTGGTCGTGACCGGGCGCCTCGCCGTGGACAAGGATTTCGGCTCCGGCTACCGCTATGCCCTCCTCGTCGAGGAGGCGAAGCTGAAGGTCGAGTGAGATCTAGGCTGCCCGCCAGCGGCTGAGCCTCTCGACCAGCGCGCGTTCCTGCGGCGCCGAAGCCTGCAGGCCGGGTAGATCGGCCTGCAATTGTTGCCAGGAGGGCACCTCCCCCCAAGCGGTGACCCGGAAGACCTCGTGGGCGTGGCCCGCGGGAAGCTGGAGTTCCTGGTTTTTGCGGTCAAAGCGCTGCCGGAGAGTCACACCCCACTCCGTCACGTTGGCTGGGCGCGCCATTTGGTGACGACC
This sequence comes from Verrucomicrobiota bacterium, assembly GCA_016871775.1. Lineage (GTDB taxonomy): Bacteria > Verrucomicrobiota > Verrucomicrobiia > Opitutales > Opitutaceae > ER46. The sequence continues at coordinate 53,602 of VHCI01000001.1, forward strand.
AACCCACGGCAGCCACTCGCGGACCTGCGAGGCGTGGCTCCAAGTCATTTCGGTCAGCAAGGGGAACGCCGCCTCGACATCCATGGCGAAGTCGAAGGCGTTTGCCCCGCCCATATAGCTGTCGTAGACGTTCAAGATGACCGGGACCTTCACGGGGCGGGAAACGGTCTCGTCCGCCGGGTATTCAGGGGTAAAGGCGTGAGGCACGTTGACCATATAGGCCACGCGACGGACGGCCTCGGCGATTGTCTCGTGATCGTTATGGATGCCGGCGAGTGGATCGCTGGCGAGGGGCGGGCAAAACAGGTAGTCGGGCTCGAACTCCCGGATCGCACGCCAGAGGGCGGCGAGCAGCGGTGGGGTCACTTGGAGGCAGGCCTCCCTGGGTACGGTGCCGTCGGGGAAACGGAGCGGCTCGAAGTCGTACCCGCCGAGGCGGGCGGAGGCCAGTTGTTCGGCGAGCCGCGTACGCGCGGTCTCGTCCCGGGTGAGACGGTGGTGCCCGGCTTGGCCGTCGGTGCAAACGATCACCCGCGCCCGGAACGCGGAGCCGAGCTGGCGCCGCCACAGCTCGAAGGAGCCGGCCGCGGTGAACTCGTAGTCGTCGAAGTGGGCGTGGACGTGCAGGACTTTCATCGGCTGGCGAGAGCGAAGCGGTCCTGCAGGGCGGCAGCAAGCCGCCGGGGAGGGGAAAACCGTTGCCCCGGGCGATGGCCGCTGCTTCGGTCCGCCCCTTCATGAAACGCTGGTCCCAGTTCTTCATCCCGACCCTCAAGGAAAGTCCCGCCGATGCGGAGATCTCCTCGCACCGCCTGCTGGTCCGCGCTGGGCTGGTGCGCCGGCTGGGGGGCGGCCTTTACACCTACCTCCCGCTGGGCCTGCGTGCGGTGCACAAGATTACCCAGCTCTGTCGTGAGGAGATGGATGGCGCCGGCGCGATTGAGCTGTGGATGCCGCATCTGCACCCCGCCGATCTCTGGGCGCAGGGCCCCCGCTGGGCTGCGGCGCGCGAGATCATGTTCCGCGCCGACAGCGCGGGCGCCGGCCGTCGCCCGGAGCCGGAGCCGGAGGTTGTTCTCGGTCCTACCCACGAGGAGATCATCACCCCGCTGGTGAAGGCGGAGATCTCCAGCTACCGGGACCTGCCCAAGAACTTTTATCAGATCGCTACCAAGTTTCGGAACGAGATCCGCCCCCGCTATGGACTTATGCGGGCGCGCGAGTTCATCATGATGGACGCCTACTCGTTCGACACCGGCGACGAGGGCGCGGTGCGCAGCTACTTCGCGATGAAGGAGGCCTACGCACGCTTCTTCCGGCGTCTGGGCGTCCAAACGATTGCGGTCGAGGCTGACACGGGCGTGATGGGCGGGAGCTTCTCCCACGAGTTCATGGTGCCGGCCGAGGTGGGCGATGACGACGTCATCTACAACGAGGCGAGCGGCTACGCCGCGAACCGCGAGAAGGCGACGAGCGCGCTGGTGCCGGCGGACCTCGCCGACGCGGCCCCCGCGGGCGCGGTGGAAAAGTTCGCTACCCCTGGCGTGACGACCATCGCCCAGCTGGCGGCCGAGCCCCACGGGGTGCCGGCGGACCAGCAGTTCAAGACGCTCGTCTTCATCGGCGATGCGCGTCCGTTCCTCGTGCTGCTTCGCGGCTGCGACGAGCTCGAGGAGGCGAAGTTGGGCTCGCTCGGGTTCACCCGGTTCCGCCCGGCTACGCCTGAGGAGATCGTGCCCGTGTTGGGCGCTCGGCCCGGAAGCCTCGGCGCCGTCAAGGGCACCCTGCGGGCCCCGGCGGCCCTCGCCGGCGTCTTCGCGGACCACGCCATCCGGCTCATCAACAACGGCACCACAGGGGCCAACGAGGACGGCTTCCACCTCCGCCACGTCAACGTGGTGCGCGACCTCGCGATCACACGCTTTGGCGACTTTCGCCGCGTCCGCCCGGGCGAGCCTGATCCGCGCTCCGGCCAGCCGCTGCAGGTTCGTCGCGGCATCGAGGTCGGCCATATCTTTAAGCTGGGCACCAAGTACTCCGAGAAGTTCGGGGCCGTCTTCACCGACGACCAGAAGCAGACCCACCCGATGGTGATGGGCTGCTACGGCATCGGGATCAGCCGCACCCTGCAGGCGGTGATCGAGCAGAGCCACGACGCGGACGGCATCCGCTGGCCATGGAACTGCGCGCCCTTCCAAGTGCTCGTGTGCGTCCTCGACCCGCAGCTCCCCGAGGCGATGGACCTGGCTGCCCGGCTCGGCACCGCTGCGGAGCAGGCCGGGGCGGACGTGCTGATTGACGACCGCGCCGAGCGGCCGGGCGTTAAGTTCAAGGACGCCGACCTGATCGGAATCCCGCTGCGCCTCACCATCGGAGGCAAGGGGCTCAAGGAAGGCGTGATCGAGCTGAAGTGGCGCCATGCCAAGGACGTGCTCAAGGTTCCGCTGGCCGAGGCGGACGCGCGCGTCGCGGCCGCCGTGGGCGAAGCGCGAGCGGCGGCGGCCTGAGACCCGTCCGCCCACGATGATCGTCGGCGTCCACCCGCTTGCGGGCTTCGACAAGGTCCTCCACTACCGCGTGCCCGCGGCGCTCGCCGGCTCCGTGGTGGTGGGCTCGCTGGTGCGGATGCCGATTCGGGGCGGGGTGCGGCTTGGCCTGGTCGGGGAAGTGGGCCCGCCCGCGAATTTCCCAGTCGAGCGCCTCAAGTTGCTGACCGATCTGGTGTTTCCGTTCCCGGCCCTTACGCCGGAAATGCTGCAGCTCGCGCGCTGGATGGCGCGATACTACGCGTGCGGCGTCGACGCGATCATTGAGGCGATGATCCCGGTCGCCGTGCGCCGGGGTGCGGCAGTCAAGCAGGCGCGGCTCCTCGCCGTCGCGCGCCCCCTGCGGGAAGCGGACCTCGAACGCCTCACGGCGCGCGCGCCGCAGCAGGCGCGGCTTTACCGGTTCCTCGTGGAACAGGTCCGGCCACAGCCGAGAGGGCTGGTCCTACGCCGGCTGGGCATCGGCGCCTCCTCGGTAACCGGCCTTGTGCGGATGGGAGTCCTGCGGGAGGAGTCCCGCCGCATCGAGCGGGTGGCCTACGCGGATGCGCACGCGGGCGGGGAACTGGTCGCTGCCCTGCCGCATGCCCTCAATGCCGAGCAGCAGGCGGCCGTCGACCAGCTGGCGAAGGACCTCGGCACCGGAGCCTTCAGCGTCTCGCTCCTGCTGGGCGTAACGGGGTCCGGCAAGACAGAGGTTTACCTGCGGGCGATCGACGACGCGCTTCGAGCGGGGGGGGGAGTAGTGTTCCTTGTGCCTGAGGTCGCGCTCACCCCGCAGACCGTGGCGCGGCTGCGCTCGCGGCTGGAGGCGATCGCTGGCGGAGAGCGGTGCGTGGTCTGGCACAGTCATCTAAGCGAGGGCGAACGCCTCGACGGCTGGCTTGCGCTCGCCACCGGAGAGGCGAGGGTGGTGGTGGGCGCGCGTTCGGCGGTGTTTGCTCCGGTGCGGAACCTGCGGCTGGTGATCGCCGATGAGGAGCACGAGCCGGCGTACAAGCAGGACGAGACGCCGCGCTATCACGGGCGCGACGTGGCGGTGATGCGGGCGAAACTGGCGGGCGCCCTCTGCCTGCTTGGCTCGGCCACGCCGTCGCTGGAAAGCTTCAGCAACGTCGAGGCAGGCAAGTACCGTCTGCTGCAGCTCACCCAGCGCGTGGACGCCCGGCAGCTGCCCTACATCGACGTCGTGGACCTGCGAATCGAGGCGGCGAAGCAGCGGGATTTACCCGCGCTCTCCGGCAAGCTGGTGCGCGCGCTCCACGCGCGGTTAGAACGCCGCGAGCAGGCGATCCTTTTCATCAACCGGCGCGGCTACTCGTCGTCGCTGCTCTGCCGGCAATGCGGGCACGTCGAGGGCTGCCCGCATTGCAGCATCGCGATGACCTTACACCGGACGGATGACACCCTCCGCTGCCACCTTTGCGGCCACCAGCGCTCCGCTCCCGCCTCCTGCCCGCAGTGCCGGGCGGCCGACTTCCGCTGGCGCGGGCTCGGCACCCAGCGCGTCGAGGAGGCCGTGCGGCGGGTCGCTCCGCGGGCGCGGGTGGAGCGGATGGACACCGACACGATGGTGCGGAAGAACCGCTTTCGTGAAGTCCTGGCCGAGTTCCGGGCCGGGCGGATCGACATCCTCATCGGCACGCAGATGATCGGGAAGGGTCTCGACTTCCCCAACGTCACCTTGGTGGGGCTGGTGGACGCCGACATCTCGATGCACGTCCCGGATTTCCGAGCCAACGAGCGCACGTTCCAGCTGCTCGTGCAGGTGGCCGGGCGCGCGGGCCGCGGAGACCGGGCGGGCGAGGTGATCGTTCAGACCTTCACGCCCCAGTCCGAGGCCATCCAGTTCTCGCGCCGCGCGGACTTCGCGGGCTTCGCCGCCGCCGAGCTGAAGCTGCGGCGGGAATTCCGCTACCCGCCCTACCGCCACTTGATCCAGCACCTGTTCCGCGGGCCAAACCCTGACAAGCTCCGTTTCTACGCGGAACAGTGGGCGCGCTTGGTGGAAAAGGAACTGGGTGACCGCCTGGAGCTGCGCGGGCCATCCGCGGCCCCGATCGAGAAGATCAAGGACGAGTACCGCTGGCAGCTTTGGTACTTCACTAGCGCGGTGTCGCGGGTAGTGCCGGAACTCGAGCGCCTCCGCGCCGCCTTTGGATGGGCGGACGACATCACCCAGGTGCTCGATGTCGATCCGGTCAGCCTCGGGTGAATGGTCGCCGCGCCGAGTCCGGTGTTGTGTCCAGCCGCCCGCGCCGCCATGTCCCCGGCGGCGCCCGGTGGCGCCTCCTCCCTCCGCCTCCGATGAAGATCTATTTTCTGGGCATCTGTGGCACCGCGATGGGCAACGCCGCCCTGCTGGCCCGCGGCGCCGGGCACGAGGTGTCCGGCACCGACACCGGGGTCTACCCGCCGATGAGTCACGTGCTGGCGGAGGCCGGCATTCCGGTCCACCCCGGATATGACGCGGCCCGTCTCGCGCGACTCGCCCCCGACCTCGTGGTGGTGGGCAACGCGATGAGCCGAGGTAACCCCGAGGTCGAGTGGCTGCTGGAGACCCGCGCGCTGGCTTTCACCTCGCTCCCGGCGCTGCTCCACGACACCGTCCTGCGGCGCCGACGGAACATCGTTGTCTGCGGCACCCACGGGAAGACCACGACCACCGCCCTCTGCGCGTTCCTGCTTCGGGCCGCGGGCGCCGACCCTGGGTTCCTTATCGGGGGTGTGCCGCAGGACCCGCCCTGCGGGGCCCACCTCGGACAGGCGGACGCGCCGTTCGTGATCGAGGGGGACGAGTACGACAGCGCTTTCTTCGACAAGCGGAGCAAGTTCATCCACTACGCGCCCCACGTGGCCGTGCTCAACAACCTTGAGTTCGACCACGCGGACATCTTCCGCGACCTCGCTGACATCCAGCGGTCGTTCTCCCACCTCACGCGCATCGTCCCCGGCAACGGCTGGATCGTCCTGAATGGCGATGACTCCAACCTCGGCGCCCTCGGTCCGACCTCGTGGACACGGCAGGTGCGGGTCGGACGCGGCGCGGACAACGACGTCGTGCTGGCGGACTTCGCGGAGACCCCGGCCGGGGCCTCGTTTTGCCTCGCGTGGCGCGGGCGGCCGTGGGCGCGGGTGGAGTGGGGCCTGAGCGGTGAATTCAACGCTCGCAACGCCGCGATGGCCGCGACCGCGGCCGCGCTCGCGCTGCGGCCGGACGATCCCACGGGGCTGGACCTCGGCGCGCTCGCCTCCTTCCGCGGGGTCCGCCGCCGGCAGGAGATCCGCCTCGCCGTCGCGGGGCTCACGGTGATCGAGGACTTCGGGCATCACCCGACCGCGCTCGCCGCCACGCTCGATTCGCTGCGCGCCCGCCACCCGGACGCCCGCCTGACCGCGGTCTTTGAGGCCCGCAGCAACACCGCGCGGACAAAGCGGATGCAGGCCTCCTTCACGGGCGCGCTGGCCCGGGCCGACGCGGCTTTCATCGGTCCGGTTAGCCGGGCCGAGCGGGTGCCGGCCGCTGAACGCTTCACCCCGGAGGAGGTGGTCGCGGAGCTTCTCGCGCGCGGCCGGACCGCGGTGACGGCGCCGACCAATGCGGACCTGCTGGCGCGCCTGACGGCGAGCGTCCGGCCGGGCGGCGCTCGCCCGGAGGTGGTGATATTCTTCACCAACGGCAGTTTCGACGGGATCATCGACGGGTTGGTCGCAGCCGCGCGCCGCGGGGGCTGAAAGCGGAGTTGCCGCTTGCGTCGCTGGGGTCGTTCGTCGTCCTTCTGCTTCCGTCCGTGCTTATAATGACCCGTCTTTTCCCCGGCCGCGCCCGCCGGCGTCCCCGCTGGCGGGATGCCGCCCTCCTTGCCGTCCTTGTGCTCCCGTTCGCGCCGCTGCCTGCCGCCACCCCGGAGGAGCGGGACCCGATGCTGGCCCGGGTCTTCCCGTCGATTGTCCGGATCGAGGCCATCCGGCTCCGGCCGACCGACGGTCGGCTGACGAAGGAGTGGTCGGGCGGCAGCGGGGTCGTGATTTCCGCCGAGGGGCACGTGCTCACCAACTGCCACGTCACGGAGGACGGTGATTTCTTCCGGGGCTACCTGCACGACGGCTCCCAGCTGGAGGCGGTGCTCGTGGGTCAGGATCCGCTGACGGATCTCGCGGTGATCCGCCTCAACCTCGCGCAGCGGGCTGCAGGGGCACCGCCCTTGCCCGTGGCGCGGTTTGGCGATTCCGCCGCTTTGCGGGTGGGCGAGGAGGTCTTCGCCCTCGGGAGCCCGGGTTTTCTGGCCCAGTCGGTGACGCAGGGGGTCGTATCGAACCCCTCGCTCGTGCTGCCTGAACAGACCGTGGGCAAGATGATGCTGCGGGGAGAGGACGTGGGGCAGTTCGTGCGGTGGGTGCTGCACGACGCGCGGATCTTCGGCGGCAACAGCGGCGGGCCGCTCGTGAACACGCGCGGCGAGGTCGTGGGCATCAATGAAATCGGGGTGGTCGGACTCAGCGGGGCGATTCCCAGCAACCTCGCCCGGGAGGTCGCGCGCCAGCTGATGACTACGGGCAAGGTCGTGCGCGGCTGGAGCGGCCTGACCGTGCAGCGCCGCCTCGAGGCCTCGGGCAAGGGCTCCGGCGTCGTGGTGGGTGATGTCGCCGAGGGCTCCCCGGCTGCCGCCGCGGGTTTCCTGCCGGGGGACGTGATTCTTGCCTGCGACGGGCAGCCCATTGAGGGGGCCGAGGAGAAGGCGGTGGCCCATTTTCACCGGCTGGAAGCCAGCCGGGTGCCGGGCGAGGATCTGGAGGTCCGCCTCGCCCGGGATGGCGCGGAGGCGACGCGGCGCGTGCGGTTGGTGGCCCGCGAGGCGGCCCGCGCGGACGACGTGGAATTCCGGACGTGGGGCGCCGTGATGCGCGACCTCACCCAGCGCATCTCGCGCCTCGAGCGGCTCCCGGACACCCGCGGTGTCTGGCTGGAGAACGTGCGCCCCGCCGGCCCCGCCGGCCAAGCCGAGCCCGTGCTGCGGCGCGGCGATGTCCTGATCGCGGTCGAGGGCCGCTCGGTGGAGGGCGTGGCGGAGCTGCGGCGGATGTCGGAGGAGTTGCTGCGCGACGCGCCCAAGGGCGTGCGGACGGTGCTGGCGGAGGTCCGTCGCGACGGAGCGCGGCTGAGCTCGGTGCTGGAGCTCCGCGCCGCGAGCGAGCGCAATTTCCCGCCGCAGGCCCGGAGGGCTTGGCTGGGCGTGTCCTCCCAGCCGTTGACCCCCAAGCTCTCGGCGCGATTGGGCATCAAGGCCGAGGGCGGCGCGCGGCTGACCCGCATCTACCCAGGCACTCAGGCGGAAACCGGCGGGCTGCAGGTCGGGGACGTACTGCTGGCCCTCGATGGCACCCCGGTCGCGGCTCGCCGTCCCGAGGACACCGACGTCCTGGCGCGGCAGGTCCGGCAATACCGGGCGGGCTCCGCAGTGCAGGTTTCCCTCTGGCGCGAGGGTGTGCTGCGCGAGCTCACGCTGGTGCTGGAGGAACAGCCGATTCCCGCCGCCGAAATGGCTTGGTGGGAAGATGTGCAACTTGAGTTTTCGGCGCGCGAACTCGCCTTTGATGACCGGATCCGGCTCCAGCTGACGACCGCCCAGACTGGCGCCCTCGTCGAGAGCGCGTTCCCGGCCGGCTGGGCGGCCCTCGCGGGCCTGCGGGCCGACGACCTCATCGAGGCGGCCGCGGGCCAACCCGTCACCTCGTTGGCGGAACTGCGCTCCTCCCGGGCCGCCGCCGTGGACGCCAAGCGCGACTGGTGGGTACTGCGCGTGCGGCGCCGGGGCCAGACCCTCCTGGTCGAGATCAGCCTGAAACCCGCGCTTTCCCCCCGATGATTCCCTGCCTCCGCGCCTCCGTCTTGGTTCTTGCCGCCCTGTGTGCCGCGGTCGCCGCCTCCGGGGCTCCCGGCGTGGCTGCCGACCTCGTGCGGCGCTATGCGGATGCCATCGTGGGGGTGGAACTGGTCGTCACCGTCAAGGTGAAGATGGGTGATCGGGAGGTGCCGCCGCGTGAGCAGCGGATCGAGGTCAACGGCACCGTGGTGACCCCGGAGGGTCTGACCGTGACCAGCCTGGCGGGGGTGGATCCGCAGGTGCAGTTCGATGCGATGCGCGCCGCGGGGATGGGCTCGCGGGGCGCGGAGCTGGTGGGCGCTGATTTCAAAGAGGTGAAGCTGCGGCTCGCGGACGGCCAGGAGTTGCCTGCGCGTTTCGTGCTGAAGGACGCGGATCTCGATCTCGCGTTTATGGCGCCCGAGGAGCCGGTAGCCGGGCGCAAGTTCGTCCACGTCGCGCTGGGTGAGGCCGTGCAGGGAGACTTGCTCGGGACTTTTTACTACGTGGCGCGGGCCTCGAAGGCGCTGCAGCGGGTTCCGCTGGTGCGTTCAAGCGAGTTGATGGGCGTGGTGGAAAAGCCGCGCCGTCTCTACCTGCTCTCCGAGCAGGCGGCGGGGAGCCCGATGTTCGACGCGGGCGGGAAGCTCCTCGGCATTTCCCTGCAGCACTTCGCCAACGGTCGGGCAACGGGCACCGTGGTCCTGCCGGCGGGGGATATCGCGGACATCGCGCGGCAGGCCGCAGCGGCGATGGCGCCGCGCTGACCTCAGCGGAGACGCAGTAGCTCGGAGGTCGCGGGGACGTCCTTGATGATCTGCGCCGGTTCCGGTCCGACCCCGAGGTATCGCAGGTTGGGCAGTTGGGCGTCCGCCGGCCGGGGACCGCCCGCGTGGGCGGTGTCGACGATCGCACCCATCATCGCCGCGACGTAACGGCGGGCGGCGGCGGGCAGGTCGGCGAAGCGCCGGATCAGGGAGAGATCGCCGGACCAGCCCGCGTGCCGCGAGTAAACGGGGCGGAGCGTGCGCCGGACCGCCTCGTTGCGGGGTACGTGCGCGTGCCGTCGGCCGTGGGCATCTTCATAGGCGGTGCAGATCAACAGGTCGCCGCGCCAGGCGCCCTCGTGGCTGAGCGCATCGGACTTGTTGATCATCAGGTCGTGGAAGCCTCCGTAACGCAGGGCGTCGCCCTTTTCCACGGCATCGAACCAGCCGACCATCCGCTGGCGGCCCGTGCTGGTGCCAAATTCCAGGAGCTTCAGCTTCTCGGCGAGGGGATGACCGTCCTCCATCCGCGTGAGGAACGTGTGCGTGCCGACCTTGGTGTCATAGGCCTTCGCGACCCCAAAGGTGTGGACGCGCTGCACCGGAACGCCCGCGCTCTCAAACAGCTCGGGGGTGTAGGTGTGGGAGGCAGTGACGTTCGGCGAGAAGCCGTGTCGCTTGTCGAGCCAGTAGGCCTGACCGAACTCGCCGATCACCGTCCGGCCGGCGGCCAGTTCACCGAGGATCAGTTCCCGCACCTCGGTTACGTTGGCCGCCAGCGCGTGGCCGGCCGACCAGTACGCTTCCGTGAGGGCCGCGAGGTCGAGGGTGAAGGGTTCCGCGCCGCGGAAGCGGGTGAAGTCGAACTCCGCCTCGGGAAACACTCCCAGCGCGATCCCCTCCGCGTTGGCCCGGCGTTCGGCGGCGCCGAGGGCCTCGAAGAACCCCGCCCAGACGCCTGCGGGCACCCGGCAGACGTGCTCGATCGTGCGACAGGCGCGGTCGGCACGCTGGGCGAGCTTGCGCGCGAAGGTCTCCCGGTCGCCGAGGAATTCGCTAAAGGTGATCTGCTGTTGGCCGACCTCGTCGAGGTAGGCTGGTGTGACCCCGCGGCCGGTCGAGCCCCGTGCCTCCTCGCGCAGCACCTCCACCCGGTAATGTTCCCACGCCAGATCCAACAGGCGATGGGTGAGGTCCGCGACCAGCGCACGCTCGTCGATGCGCAGTCGGGAAAGGATGGCGTGCCCCTTGCGCTCCAGGGGACGCGTTTCCCACCACAGCTTGCGCGGGTCGGCGACTACGCCGCTGCCCACGCAGAGGTGGGCGGCATCGCGCACGACGACGCCAGCCGGCAGGAGGTTCAGCTTGATGCCACCCGCGGTGTGGCCGGAGTTGGCCCCACCGTTAACTTTAAGCACCACGGAGACCGGATGCGGCGTGCCACGGAGCTCGTCGGCAATTTCGGGGATGAGGCGGCCTTTGCCCTCGTCACCGAAACAAATACCCACATCGGCGACGAGGCGGCTGGAAAAGGGGGGCAGGGACATGGTTGCGAAGCGCGCAACCAGGCCCGGAGGACCCTGTTGCCGGGAAGGGAAAACGCGACCGTCCCGGGGAGCGCAAACAGAAAAGCCCCCGGCGCTCGCCGCGCCGTTTCCTCAGCGCGCGGGCGTCAGCGGCGCCAGCAGCCCGATGGCGGCCTCGTTCTTGAACTCACGCGCGATGTCGAGGGCCGTCACCCCCAGCTTCGAGACCACCTTCGGGTCGACCCCGGCGGTGAGAAACAGCTGTACCATCTCGGCGCTGCCGCTGGCGGCCGCCTCGTGCAAGGGGGTGCCGCCCCGCTCGCTCAGCGCGCCCGCGCGGGCGCCGCCCTTGAGCAGCGCCCGGGCGATCGGCACTCGGTCCTTCGCCGCGGCGTGGTGCAGCGGCGTCCAGCCCAGTCTGTCGAGCTCGTTGGGCCGGGCGCGCCGGGCCAGCAGCGCCTCAAGCAGGGCGAGGTTGCCCCGTTCAACCGCGAGGTGCAGGGGCGTCCGCTGGCTGCGGTCGGGGGCGTCGACGCCGGCGCCCGCCTCAAGCAGGAAGAGGGCGATCTCGTTCCGGTTGCGCAGAATCGCCTGGTGCAGCGGCGCGAGGGCCGCGGCCGGACTACCCTGCACCGCCGCTGGCCGCAGCTTCACGTGGAGCCGCACGTCCTCGAGGTCGCCGCGCGCGATCGCCTCGTCGACGGTCGCGTGCCTGGGCGCAGGGTCGAGGGAGGAGGCCACGCCCGCAGGCGGGACGGCGATGCCGGCGGTCCAGACGAGCGCGTTCAGGACGAGGGTGCGGAAGTTCATCTCCCACCAGTTACGATGAAAATGTCCGCCGGTGAACCCAAATGTGCGCGCGCCCGCCGCGGGGTGCACCCAAGCGAGCGTCTGCGGCTCGCCCCGCGCGACCGCCGCGCGCACGGCGGGGTTGCCGGACCGGGGGCCGTCCTGACCGAGGGTCGAGGGTGGCGGCCGGGCCTGCAGGATGGGGACGACGCCGGGGGAAAACCGCAGGTGGTAGTACCATTCGTCCTCGACGGAGAACGGGCGCACGCCGCGCGTGACCTCGTGGGTGGCAAGCAGGACCTCGGGCGGGCGCCAGACCGGGTTGACGGACCAATCGGCCTCGAAGCGGCCGCCGAGGAGCGCGAGGAGCGCGTCCGCCAATTCCCCGGGCGCCGGCTCCAGCGCGAAGTGTAGCACCGCGAGGCCGCGGCCGGCGGCGACGTGCCGGCGGAGGGCGTCCGCGTGGTCCCGCGCGACATGGCGCTCAAGGCCGTCGGAGAACAGCACGAGCGACGCGGCCTCCGCGATCCGGGCCGGTTCCGGCCAACCTTGGACGACGGCGGTGCGCAGCGGCAGGCCCGAGGCGGCGAGCGCGTCGGCGAGGAGGCGCGAGCCGGTAGGGAAGCGGTGCTCGCCGGGGCCGTGGCTGGGCTCGCCAGCGACAAACAGCACGAGGGGCGGCGCCGGGGACTCCGCGGCGCCGGCGCCGGCCGCGAGCGCGGCCCATAGCAGCGCGCGGAGCATCGGGCGTTAGTGCCGGCTCAGCGGAAGGTCTTGCGCAGGAAGGCGAGGCCCTTGACCGCGATGTCGTTGCGGCGCGGCTCGATGCGGCGCCAAATCGCGGCGGCGCGGGCGATCACCTTCACGTCGGTCGTGAAAGACTCGATCACCACGTCGCCCTGGTAGCGCACCGCCTTCAGGGCCTTCACGATCCCCGGCCAAGCGATGTGGTCGCCGCCCGGGGTGCCACGGTCGCTGCCGCAGGCGTGGAAGTGGCCGAGCAGCTTGCCGGCCTTTCGGATCGCGGCCGCCTGGTCCTTCTCCTCGATGTTCATGTGGAACGTGTCGAGGTGCAGCTTCACGGCGGGTGACTTGACCGCACGGACCAGGCGCAGGCCCTGGTCGCAGGTGTTGAGGAAGTCCGTCTCGAAGCGGTTGAGCGGCTCAATACAGATCGTGACACCCTTGGCCTCGGCGTAGGCGGCGAGTTGCTTGAGGTTATTCACCACCAGCGTCCACTCTTGCTTCTGTTGCGCGGGTTCGACGGCGTCGGCCTTGCCGACGACGGAATAAACGGGGCCGATCAGCGAGGGGCAGCCGAGGACGACTGCTTGGTCGATCAGTGCCTTGCAGTAGGTCATCGCGGAGGCCTGCTCCTTGGCGGTGCCGCGGAAGTCACGGCCGGGGCCCATGCAGGCGCAGACACTGCCGATGGCGATCCCGGCCTTGTCCGCCGCCGCGCGGACCTTCGCCGGGTCGATGTGCGCAGGGTCCTCGATCGGGATCTCAACGGTGTCGAATCCCCAGCGTCGGAACTGGCGGAAAAGAGCGGTGCTCTTGGTGGTGAACGGCGAGGTGAACAAGAACGAGTTGATACCAAAGCGCATGATGGGAGTTCAGTGATGGGGAACGGTGAACCGCAGGGCGATCTCCGCAGGATGAGCGGGGCGCCGAGCGGAGAGCAAGCGCGCTCGTGTGCGCGGGACTCAGGCGAGAAGCCCGGTGACGACCTTGGCCGGCTCGACCCCGGTCAGGCGCATCTCGAGCCCCTGGGAGCGGTGGGTGAAACGCAGGTGGTCAATGCCGAGGCAGTGCAGGAGCGTCGCGTTGAGGTCGTTCAGGTGCACCGGATCGCGGGTGATGTTGTACGAGAAGTCGTCCGTTTCGCCGTGCACGACGCCGCCCTTGATGCCCCCGCCCGCGAGCCAGACGGTGAAGCAGCGTGGGTGGTGGTCGCGCCCGTAGTTGGTGCGGGTCAGCGTCCCCTGGCTGTAGACGGTGCGGCCGAATTCGCCCGCCCAGATGACGAGCGTGTCCTGCAGCAGCCCGCGCTGCTTGAGGTCCGCGACCAGGCCGTAGCAGGCCTGGTCGGTGTCCCGGCACTGGATGCGCAGGTGCTCGGGCAGGGTGCCGTGCTGGTCCCAGCCGCGGTGGTTGATCTGCACGACGCGCACGTCGCGTTCGGCGAGGCGGCGGGCGAGCAGGCAGCTGGCGGCGAAGGAGCCGGGCTCCTTCACGCCGGGCCCGTAGAGGTCGAGGGTCGCGGGGGACTCGTCGCGGATGTCGGTGAGTTCCGGCACGCTGGTCTGCATCCGGAAGGCCATCTCGTATTGGGCGATCCGGGTGAGGGTCTCGGGGTCGCCATAGCGCTCATGGTTGAGCTGGTTGAACCCGGAGAGGGTGTCGAGCATCGAGCGCCGGGTGGCGGCGTCGACGCCGTTCGGGTTCTCAAGGAACAGGACGGGATCGCCTTGCGCACGGAGGGCGACGCCGTTGTGGCGCGTGGGCAGGAAGCCGCTGCTCCACATCCGGGTGAAGAGGGCCTGCGCGGCGACCTTGGGTGAGAACTTCGGGGTGAGGACGACGAAGGCGGGCAGGTCGTTGTTTTCGCTCCCGAGACCGTAGCTGAGCCAGGCCCCGAGGCTGGCGCGGCCGGGGATCTCGCTGCCGGTCATCAGGAACGTGCAGGCGGGATCGTGGTTGATCGCGTTGGTGTGCACGCTGCGCACGATGGCGAGGTCGTCCACCACCTTGGCGGTCCAGGGCAGCAGCTCGCTCACCCAGGCCCCGCTCTGCCCGTAGCGGGCGAACTTGAAAAGCGAGGGGGCGACGGGGAAGCGGGTCTGCCCGCTGGTCATCGTGGTGATGCGCTGGCCCTGGCGGATGGAGTCCGGCAATTCCTGGTCAAAGCGCTCCTGCAACCCCGGCTTGTAGTCAAAGGTGTCGAGCTGCGACGGCCCGCCGTTCATATGCAGGTAGATGATGCGCTTGGCGCGGGGCGCGAAGTGCGGGAGGCCTGGGAGCGGCGGGTGGACGCGAGCGTCGAGGGGATTGCCGGGCCGGGGCACGGCTCCGAGGCGGCTGGCGATCTGCGCGAGGGCGAGGCCGCCAAGGGAGAGGCCGGCGCCGGAGAAGAACTGCCGGCGGGTGAGCTGGCGCAGGTAGTCGTGGCAGGGGTTCATCGGCTCAGTTCCGGTTGATGACCTCGTCGAGGTTGAGCAGCAGGTTGGCGACCATCGTCCAGGCGGCGAACTCGCCCGGCTCGAGCCCTGCGGCGGGCGTCGACTCGCCGTTGCGGATCACCTCGCGGGCGGCCTCGGGGTAGCGGGCGAAGTGTTCCCGGTGTCGCGCGAGGTTGCGCGCGAGCAGCGTCGATTCCGCCGGGGTGGGGAAGCGGGCGGTGGCGTGGCGGAACGCCTCGGCGAGCCGTTCGGCCTCCGGCCGGGCGGGCAGGAGCAGGCGCTCCGCGAAGCCGCGGGCGGCCTCGAACTGCTGCACGTCGTTCATCAGGGCGAGGGCCTGCAGGGGGGTGTTGGAACGCGGGCGGGCCACGCAGAAGGTCTCGCGGGCGGGCGCGTCGAAGGTGCTCATCGCCGGCGCGGGCGCGGTGCGCTTCCAGAAGGTGTAGAGGCTGCGCCGGTAGAGCGCGGCACCCTGGTCCTGGACGTAGACCTTGGTGTTGCTGCCGCCGAAGGCGACCGGCTCCCAGATGTTTACCGGCTGGTAAGGCCGGACCGGGGCCCCGCCGATCTCCGGGCGCAGGAGCCCGCCCAGGGCGAGCGCCTGGTCGCGCAGCACCTCGGCGTCGAGCCGCAGCCGCGGGCCGCGCCCGAGGAGCCGGTTTTCCGGATCGCCCTCGAGGAGGGCGGGGGCGACCCGCGCGTCCTGCCGGTAGGTGCGCGAAGTGACCAGCAGGCGCACGAGGGCCTTCACGTCCCAGCCGCCCGCCTGGAATTCCGCCGCCAGCCAGTCGAGCAGCTCGGGATGCGTCGGCGGCTCGCCCTGCAGGCCGAAGTCCGCGGGCGTGCGCACGAGGCCCGCGCCGAACAGCTGGCCCCAGAAGCGGTTCACGCTGACGCGGGAGGTGAGGGGATGGCGCGCGTCCACCAGCCAGCGCGCGAGGTCGAGCCGGTCGGGCCTGGTGCCGCGGGCTTGGAGCGGCGGCAGGAAGGAAGGGGTTGCCGGGGTCACGAGTTCCCCTGGCTGGTCGTACTGGCCCCGCTTCAGCACATGGGCCGGGCGGGGTTCCGCCAACTCCCGGGAAATGGGGGAGAGGGGAAACTTCTGCTCGTAGGCGATCTGTTCGGCCATCACGCGGCGCGCGGCGTGGGCCTCTGGCTCCAAGTCGCCGCGGATCGGCCCGTAGATGAAGTCGCGGTGGAAGCGCGCGATCCGATCCTTCTCCTCGCCTACCTGCTGCGTGCCCGAGAGACCCACGAGAAAGTTGATGTCGTGGCGCAATTGCTGGGTAGAGAAGGCGCGGGCTCCGGTCCGCAGGCTGTTTACCCAAGCGCCCCGGGACAGCAGGGGGTCCTGCGCCGCGCTCGGGCTGGTGAGGACGGCGCCCGCGCGGTCCCACCAAGCGGCGCCGCCACGCTGGGATATCCGGATGCCGGTGTACGCCTTGCCCTCGCGCACCTCGGAGTCGCAGGCCGAGAGCTCGAGGCGCGTGTACTGGCCGGCCGGAGGCAGGGGACCGGCGTGCAGCGCGTCGCGCGCGATCTCCGGTCCGAACGCCTGCGGGTCGCCCCAGATCATCCGGCGCGCGCCCTCCTCGGTAAGGAACTCGACGCTGACCGCGCGCGGGGGGCGGGCGGGGTCGGGATGCAGGTGGATGTACGCCGTGGCCGCGGTGCGCACCTCAAGATTCACGTCGCCCGCGCTGAAGAGCACCGGGCGTTCCACATCGCCCTCGAGCCGCAGCGCGCGGCGGCCGCCGGCCACGGGCACCCCGCTGCCCTCCCGCCATTCCCCGGGGAGCGGCGGTGCGAGCACGGTCGCCGGGCCAGGCAGGTCGGAGTCCTCCGCCCACACCACCTCGTAGGTGACCGCCCCGGTGCTCTGGCGGCCCCGGCCCTGGCTGCGCGGTCCGGGGCTGCCGTCGGCGCCCTCGTCCGCCAGCGCGGCGGCGCGGACGCTCACGGCCGCCTCCAGCGGTCCGGCCCGCGCGTCGAGCTCCGCGATGCGCCGCTGCGTGGCCTCGTCGGGCGCGATGACCACGATGGGCGCGGAGATGCGCACGTTGCCGTCCCAGCAGCGGTCGGCCAGCCCCTTGAAGAAAGCCCCCAGAGCGTAGTAGTCCTTTTGGGACAGCGGGTCGAACTTGTGGTCGTGGCACGAGGCGCAACTTGCCGTGAGCCCGAGGAACACGGCCGCGGTGGTGTCCACGCGGTCGGCGGTGTTGCGCGCCTCTGCCTCGGCCTCGATCGATCCCCCCTCGGAGGTGGAGAGATGATTGCGGTTGTAGCCCGAGGCGACCAATTGGTCGAGGGTCGGCGCCGGCAGGAGGTCGCCTGCCAGCTGCTCGATCGTGAACCGGTCGAAGGAAAGGTTGCGGTTGAAGGCGGACACCACCCAGTCGCGGTAGGGCCAGATCGTCCGTGCGTTGTCCAAATGCAGGCCGTGGGTGTCGGCGTAGCGCACCGCATCGAGCCACGGCCGGGCGAAGTTCTCACCGTAACGCGGCGACTGGAGCAGACGATCGACCACGCGCTCGTACGCGCCCGGGGCGCGATCGGCAACGAAGGCGTCGACCTCCGCCGGGGTGGGGGGGAGGCCGGTGAGGTCGAGGCTGAGGCGGCGGATGAGGGTCTCGCGCGGCGCCTCGGCCGCGATCGACCAGCCGCGGTGGGCTAGCCGCTGGCCAATGAAGCGGTCGATCGGGTGTTCTGCGGCGCCGCCGGCGGCAGCGGGAAGGGAGGGGCGGGCGACGGGCAGGAAGGCCCAGTGTGCCTGGTATTGCGCGCCCTCCTGGATCCACCGGCGCAGCAGCGCGCGCTGCTCGGGCGTGAGGGGCGGCTTGTGGGCCTCGGGTGGGGGCATCACCTCGTCCTCGTGCGGGCTGATGACGCGCTGCCAGAGCTCGGAGGCTTCCGGGTCTCCGGGTACGATCGCTCGCACGCCGCGGCGCTCCGCGGTCGCGCTGGCGGCATCGTCGAGACGCAGACCAGCCTTCCGATGGGCGGCGTCCGGCCCGTGGCAGGCGAGGCAGTTCTGCGCCAGCAGCGGCCGGATTTGCTCGTTGAAGGAAACGGGGGCGTCGGCGGCGGTCGCGGCGCGGGCAAAGGCGAGCAGGACGGAAACCAGCAGGGCGGGTCTGACGGAGGGCATTGCGTCTCAGGAAGGTTGCGCGGCGGTGCGCGCCGGGTCAACTGCGCCCTAGTGGGTTTTAGTTGCCGGCGGCGCGCGGATCCCGAGGCTCGCGGCGTACCCCGTTATGCGCCTCGCCCGCCTCGCCGCCCTCTTTCTCGCTTCGTGGTCTGCCGCCTTCGCCGCCGACCCGGAGGCCAGCTGGACGGAATTCCGTGGCCCTACTGGCCAAGGTCTGTCCACTGTCGGTGGCCTGCCCGAGCGGTGGAGCGAGTCGGAAAACGTACGGTGGAAGACGCCTCTGCGCGGCAAGGGCTGGTCCTCGCCGGTCGTCTTGGGCGGCCAAGTCTGGCTGACGACCGCGACCGAAGACGGCCGGGAGCTCTCGGTGCTTGCGGTGGACCAGGAGACAGGACGCGTGCTTCACGACCGCAAGCTTTTCTCCGTCGCGGAGCCGCAGTATGCGGACAAGTTCAACAGCTACGCCTCCCCCACCCCGGCGATCGAGCCGGGCCGGGTGTACGTCACCTTCGGATCACCAGGCACGGCATGCCTCGACCCCACGACCGGGGAGGTGCTCTGGGAGCGTCGCGATCTGCCCTGCAACCACTGGCGCGGCGCCGGTTCCTCGCCCACTCTTTGGGAGGGCCTGCTGCTGCTGCACTTCGACGGGGCAGACCAGCAATACGTGGTGGCGCTGGATAAGCGCACCGGGCGCACGGTCTGGCGCACGGACCGATCCATCGATTTCCAGGACCTGACCCCCGAGGGGAAGCCGATCCGCGAAGGTGACTTCCGCAAGGCCTTCTCCAGCCCGCTGGTGATCCGTCACGAGGGCCAGCCGGTACTGATCAGCGCGGGTTCAAAGGCCACCTACGCCTATGACCCCGCGACCGGCCGCGAGCTCTGGCGGGTCGAGGAGCGGCGCCACCACTCGGGCACGGTCCGCCCCGTCGCCGGCCTCGGCCTGGTCTTCACCGCCACGGGCCTACCGAAAGGCGAACTCTGGGCGGTGCGCCTTGGTGGCTCTGGGGTCGTGACGGATTCCCACGTGGTCTGGAAGTTCGCCAAGAACGTGCCCAACCGCCCGTCGCCTGTGCTCGTCGGCGACCTGCTGTATATGGTGCATCAGGACAGCGGCGTGGTGACCTGCCTCGAGGCCGTGTCCGGGCGGGAGTTGTGGAGCCAGCGTCTGCCGGGGACCGGCAACTACTCTGCGTCGCCGGTGTATGCTGCGGGGCGGCTGTACTTCTTCAACGAGCGCGGGCACGGGAGTGTGATCGCGGCCGCGCGCGAGTATCGCCTGCTGGCGGAGAGCAAGCTGGAGGAGGGGGCGATGGCGTCGCCGGCGCCTGCAGGCCGGGCGCTGTACGTGCGCACGCGCGGCCACCTCTACCGCCTTGAGCAGCGTTGATCGGAAGCGGGGCCGCCGGTCGTTTACCGCGAGGCGACCACGCGATGGGCGCCCGCCAGGTCGAACTCAACGGTGTGCGCCACGGTGCCGTCGACCGCGTGGTGCCGTACCTCCAAGCGGGTCGTGCTCCCACCGCCGGGCACCGTCGCGACGGTGAGAAAGCCGCCCTGAAGCCGGAAGAACTTCTGCACGGCGTCGTCACCCGGTCTCGGCGAGTAGCCGCCGGCGTGGACGTCCGACGAGGGACCGCAGCCGAATTCGCGGAGGCCGGTGACGGGGTCGACAGAAAAGTACTGCCAGTGGCGGTCGCCATTGGCGACGATCAGATTCCGGTATGCGGCGAGGGCGCGGCGGAGCTGATCACCCTCGTGGCGGAAACCGGCGTTGGCATGGTTGTCGTTCTTGGAGCCGCGGTCTGGGCCCACAATCGGCGTCGGCGAGAGCAGCACCTTGAAGGTCGCGTCGGAGGCGGCGATCGTCCGCAGCAGCCACGCCTTCTGCTCCGCGCCCAAGATGGTCTTGGCGGGGCCGTCGGCATCGGTGTTGGCGCTGCGGTAGCGTCGGCCCTCGACGATCCACACCTGCAGGTCGCGGCCGTGCCGGAAGGTGCGGTAGGGCAGGGGCGAGATCGGCGTCTGCTCGTTCCAGATGGCGAGGCCCTCGTCCCACGTGAGCTGGCCGTAGGTCTGGCCGGGCCAGCAGTCGTTGCGTAGGAGGTCGTGATCGTCGTTAGTGAAATAAGCGGCCGTGTGGTTGTGGAACGTCCGCAGGAACGGCAGCGCGTAGAGGCGGTTCCATTTGAAGCGGGCGAGCGCGGCGGAGGTCGCCCACGGGTCCGGCTTGTCATAATACTCCACATCGCCCGTGTGCACGAGGAAGTCCGGCCGCAGTCGGTGCAGCGCGGCGTAAATCCGGTGCCCGTTCGCCGGGTCATCGCGCCGGGGATAGTCGCCGCAGGTGACGACCGCGAAGCGCACGGTCGCCGGGCTCTTCGCGGCGGGGGCGGTGCGGAAACCGCCCTCAACGGTCGCCCCGGGCTGGCCGGTGGCGTCACGGGATTCGACGCGCAACCGGTAGGCGGTGCCGGGACGCAGGCCCGTCAGCGCGACCTGGCGCGTGTGGTCGCGCGCCGCGTCGACGTCGCCCCACGGCGAGGTGACGGACGCGCCGCCGTCGGCGGGAGTGAGGATCACGCGGGTGGCGCCGGCCGCGCCGGGCAGGGCGCCGCGCATTGCCGGCAGGGTGAGTCCCGCCGGCAGCTGCGAGAGGGGGTCAGCCTGCAGGACGGCGCGGCGCAGCGACTCCTGGTCGGCCGCCGCCCCCTTGCGCTTGGCGGCGGCCTGGGCCTTCGCCGCGGCGGCGCTGGAGCCGGATTCGCGAGCGACCGCGTTGGCCTCCCTCAGCGCCGCGGGATCCTTCCCCGGCAGGGCGGGCGGTTCCCATTCGGCGCCGGCCCAGTTTGCTTCGGCGGTCGCGGTGAGGCGTGTCCAGATCACGGCTGCGTCCGCCGAGACCTCGCCGACCTTGATTCCGTTGCCCTGCTGAACGGCGGCGGGACAGGGGGACGCGAGCAAGGCGAACCCGGCCGCGAGGATGCGAAGGGGGCGGAATCGGAAGCAGGGCATAACGGGAGGATGGGCCGCGGTCCGGCGCGGGTCCAGCTGACTCGCGCGGTGGCGCGCCAGTGGGTTGCCAAGGCCGGACGGGCTGCTTTGCTCGGGGAATGGAACGAACAGCTGTTCCCCGGAGCCGCCGCGGGCGCCTCCCCCTCGTCTCCGGGATTGCGGGCCTGGCTGGATCCGCGGGAAATCACGTAGCACAGTCGGGCCGCGCACGGGAGCCGGAACTGCTCGCGGCCAAGTCGACGTTCGCAATCAAGCTGCGCGGCTGGTCGCGGGCCGAGCAGACCCTGGCCCGCGCGACGGAACCGGACCCCGGTCGCGCCGACCTCTGGCTGAGCCTCGTTTCGGCGCGCGCCCGCGCTGGCCGGACCACGGAAGCCGCCGCGGCGAAGACTGGCCCGGTCCCGACCTCGGAGCAGATCCGCGTGCTCGGCCTGCTCGGGCGGATGCTGGAGGTGCGGTCGCTCGTCGCCGAGTTGCCGCGCTGGTCCGCGGATTATCCCCAAGTCCGCACTTTCACGGAGGCCGGAGGGGTCGAGCAACTTGCGGGGGGCCCGGCTTTCTGGGAAATCGCCCTGTCGGGGGAGGCCCGATGACGCCCGACGAGTTCCGGCGCCGCGGCCACGAGCTGATTGAGCGCATCGCCACGTACCGCGAGGGGCTGGCGGTGCGCCCCGTGCGGAGCGCCGCGGCTCCGGGTGATCTTCGCATGCGCCTGCCGGCGGTCGCGCCCACGGCGCCCGAGCCCTTCGAGGCCATCTGGCGCGATCTCGACGAGCTCATCGTCCCGGGGCTCACCCACTGGCAGCACCCGCGCTTCTGCGGTTACTTTCCGGCCAACGCCGAGCTCTCGTCGGTGCTGGGCGATCTCGCAAGCAGCGGCTTCGGCGTGATCGGCCTCTCGTGGCAATCCAGCCCGGCGCTGACCGAGCTGGAGGAGGTGGTGACGGACTGGCTGCGGCAGATGCTAGGTCTGCCCCCGGGCTGGAGCGGCGTCCTGCAGGACACCGCCTCGACCTGTTCCTTGGTGGCCCTGCTGTGCGCGCGGGAGCGGGCCGGCGGGTTCCCCGCCGAGGGCCCGGGAGGGCAGGGCGGGACCGCACCGTTGGTCGTGTATCACTCCGAGCAGGCGCACAGCTCCGTGGTGAAGGCCGCGCTGCTCGCCGGATTCGGCCGGGACCAACTCCGCGCGATCCCAGTCGACGCGGACCAGGCCCTGCGGCCGCAGGTGCTCGCGGCGGAGATGGCGCGGGACCGCGCGGCGGGCCGAATCCCGTGCGCAGTGGTGGCGACCACTGGGACCACCGCAACGACCGCACTTGACCCGCTCGCGGAGATCGCGGCCCTCTGCGCACGCGAGGGCGCTTGGCTGCATGTCGACGCCGCGATGGCCGGCGTTGCTATGATCCTGCCCGAATGCCGTTGGATGTGGCGCGGCGTGGAGGCGGCCGACTCCGTCGTCGTTAACGCGCACAAGTGGCTCGGCGCCGTCTTCGACTGCTCGGTATATCTTGTCCGTGACCCCGCCCTCTTGGTGCGCGTAATGAGCACAAGTCCGAGCTATTTGCGCTCGGCGGTTGACGGCGAGGTGCGGAACCTGCGCGATTGGGGCATCCCGCTCGGACGCCGGTTCCGGGCACTCAAGCTCTGGTTCCTCCTGCGGGAGCAGGGCGTCGAGGGCCTGCAGCGCCGCCTCCGCCGGGATCTCGCGCTGGCGCAGGACCTCGTCATCGCGGTGTCCGCGGCAGGGGACCTCGGCTGGCGGCTGCTGGCCCCGGTGCCCCTCCAGACGGTCTGCGTCCGCCACGAGCCTCCAGGGTTGGAGGGCGGGGACCTAGACACGCACACGCTCGCGTGGGTGGAGCGGGTGAACTCCTCTGGGGTCGCTTATCTGACCCCCGCGATGCTCGGGGGCCGTTGGATGGCGCGGGTCTCCTTGGGCGGCCTGAACACCGGCCCGGAGGAAGTGCGCGCGGTCTGGGCGGCGATGCGGGCCGCGGCCGAGGGCGCGGGGCCGGCCGCGCTCAGCTGAGCAAGTCGTGGAGGACGCGCGCTGGCTCGACTCCGGTGAGTCGCGCATCGAGACCCTGGAAGCGGACGCTGAAGGCCTCGTGCCGGACGCCCAGCAGGTGCAGCATCGTGGCGTGCAGGTCGTGCACGGTGCACACCCGGTCGACGGCGGCGTAGCCGAGCTCGTCGGTCGCCCCGTACACCAGGCCGGGCCGGACGCCGCCGCCGGCAAGCCACATCGACATCGCGCGGTTGTGGTGGTCCCGGCCCGTGGTGCCCTTGTCGCCCTGCGCCATCGGGGTGCGGCCGAACTCGCCGGTCCAGACGACCAGGGTGTCGTCGAGCATCCCGCGTTGCCGGAGGTCGCGCACCAGTGCCGCGGAGGCCTGGTCCGTCTCGCGCGCCCGCAGCGGCAGCTCCTCGCGCAGCTGGCTGTGGTGATCCCAGTCGCGGTGGTAGAGCTGGATGAAGCGAACGCCGCGCTCGGCCAGCCGGCGGGCGAGCAGGCAGTTGGCAGCGAAAGACCCGTCCCCCGGCATGCAGCCGTAGAGCGCGAGGGTCCGCGCGTCCTCGCCCCGCAGGTCGAGCAGGTCGGGCACGCTAGCTTGCAGACGGAACGCCAGCTCGTACTGCGCGATGCGGGTGGCGAGCTCGGGGTCGGGAGCGTGTGCGCCGTGCAGGCGGTTGAGGGCGTTGATCGCGCCGACGTCCGCGGCCTGCCGGCTGCGGTCCACGCCGGGCGGGTTGGCGAGGTAGTGCACCGGCTCCGCGCCGCCATGGAACTGCACGCCCTGGAATCGGCCGGGCAGGAAACCGCTGCTCCATTGGCGCGAGGCCACCGGCTGCGGGGAACGGCCCGGTCCGGTCGAGATCATCACCACGAAGCCCGGCAGGTCCTCCGCCTCGCTGCCGAGCCCGTAGTTGACCCACGCGCCCATGCTCGGCCGGCCGGCGATCTGGGAACCCGTGTTCATGAACATATGCGCCGGGTCGTGGTTGATCGCCTCGGTGGTCATCGAGCGCACGAGGCAGATGTCGTCCACGATGGCGCCGAGGTGAGGAAAGAGAGAGCAGATCTCGGTGCCGTTGCGGCCGAAGCGCTTGAAGGGGAACTGGGGCGCGTGGCAGAAGAGCTTCTGCCCCTGCAGCTGCGCGAGTTGCTGGCCCCGGGTGAAGCTCTCGGGCATCGGCTCGCCGTGCATCGCCGCCAGCCGCGGCTTCGGATCGAAGGTCTCGAGCTGCGAGGGCCCGCCCGCCATCGTCAGCCAGATGACGCGCCGCACGCGCTGCGGCAGGGGCAGCGGGTGGACGGCACCGCGGGCCGGGGCGGCGCGGAGGGCGGGGCCGTGGAGCAGGGTCGCCAGCGCCACGCCCCCCACGCCTTGGGCGGAGCGGCCGAGGAAGGCGCGGCGGGTGAGGTCCGATTGGTTCAGGGGAATCATCGGTTCAGGAGCGGGTGATAAACTCGTGCAGGTTGAGGAGGACGCGCGCGAGGTGCGTCCACGCCGCCACTTCCGCCGGATCGGCCGCCGCCGGCACCGGCAGTTGTCCGGTGCCGAGCAGGGCCTGGGCGGCCGCGGGATCCCGGCGGTAGTCCGCGGCGTGGCGCGCCAGCAGGCGCTCCGCCTCGGCCTGTTCCGCGGGGGCCGGCGCGCGCTGGAGCGCGAGCTGCCAGGCGTGGCCAAGGCGAGCGGCCATGCCCTCCGGACCCGCGAGGACGCGCAACGCCAGGCCGCGCGCGGCCTCCACGTAGGTCGGGTCGTTGAGCAGCACGAGCGCCTGCTGGGGGACGTTGGAACGGCTCCGCGTAGCGACGCATTCCTCCCGCGACGGGGCGTCGAAGGCGAGCAGGCTGGGATGCAGGAACGTGCGCTGCCACCAGACGTAGAGCCCGCGGCGGTACTGCGCCTCGCCCGGGTCGGGCGTGTACTCGCGGGGCGGGAAGTTGAGGTTCATCCAGTAGCCGGCCGGCTGGTACGGCTTCACCGGCGGCCCGCCCACCTGGAGCGAGAGCAGGCCGCCCGCGGCGAGGGCGCGATCCCGCACCAGCTCCGCGTCGAGCCGGAAGGCGCCCTGGCGGGCGAGCGACCGGTTCTCGGGATCCGCCGCCAGCTCCGCGGGGTCCGCTAGGGAGGAACGGCGGTAGGCGCGACTCAGCACGATCGTGCGGATGACGTGTCGCGTGTCCCAGCCGCTGGCCATGAATTCCGCAGCAAGCCAGTCCAGCAGCATCTGCTGCGGGGGCAGTTCGCCCTGGCTGCCTAGGTCCTCCGGGTGCCGGCTGAGCGCCAGCCCGAAGAACTGCGCCCAGAGCCGGTTGACGACGGCGCGGGCGGTGAGTGGGTTCTCGGCGGACACCAGCCAGCGCGCGAGGTCGAGGCGGTCTGGGACGCGGCCCCCGAAGTCGGGCCCGGGCAGGAAGCCCGGCAGCGCCGCGGTGACGATCTCCCCTGACTCGTCCATCCAGTTGCCGCGCGGTTGGACCCGAACGACGCGGGCCGGACGCACGGAGACGGTGACGAGGCTCTTCGGCAGGGAGTTGTGGTAGGCCTGCCGCGCGGCGGAGGCGGCGGCGAGGGCGGCGCGTTCCGGGGCGCCCACCGCGGATGCGCCCCGGTGATGATCGCGCAGGAGCGTCCGCTCGCGTTCATTGCGCTGCGCGGGCGCCTTGGCGAGGGCCGCCCGCACCTGCTTGCGGGCCCGGTCGGCGGCCGCGCCGCCGGCGGCGGGCGCGGGTTCCGTTCCCGCGGAGGTTTCCCACGCGGGTTGGGCCGCGTCGATGGCGGGCAGGAGGCTTTCGTACGCGGTCCGCGCCGCGGCCTCGTCCGCCAAGAGGGCGTCGAGTCGGGACCTTTGCGCGGGCTCGAGCACGAGCATGCCCTCCTCGCGGCGTCCAATCGCGGGTTCCCGCACGTCCGCGAAGAAGGCGCCCAGCGCGTAGAAGTCCCGCATCGTCCAAGGGTCGAACTTGTGGTCGTGGCATTGGGCGCAGCCGGTGGTCTGGCCGAGCCAGGCGGTGCCGATCGCGCGCACGCGGTCCGCGAGCATCCGCGACTCGTAGTCCTTCGGCTGGGCGCCGCCCTCCTCAGTGGATAGGAGCAGGCGGTTAAACCCCGAGGCCACGCGGGTCTCGTCGCTCGCGTCCGGCAACAGGTCGCCGGCGATCTGCTCGAGGGTGAAGCGGTCGAAGCGCTGGTTGCGGTGGAAGCTGCGGACAACCCAGTCCCGGTACGGCCAGACGTTGCGCGGGTTGTCGCTATGGTAGCCGATGGTGTCGGCGTAGCGCACGGCGTCGAGCCAGCCGAGGGCGAGGCGCTCGCCGTGGTGGGGGCTGGCGAGGAGACGTTCCACTAGGCGCGCGTAGGCGTCGGGCGCGGGATCGGCGACGAAGGCCGCGACCTCGGCGGGGGAGGGCGGTAACCCGGTGAGGTCGGCGTGGAGGCGCCGGATCAGCGTGCGGCGGTCCGCTTCCGGAGCGGGCGTCAGCCCGCCGACGGCTAACCGGCGGTCAAGCAGGTGGTCGACCCCGTTCTCCCCCGCGGGGATGACGGCGCGCCGCGGCGGGTCATAGGCCCAGTGATGCTGGTAGGTCGCGCCCTCGCGGATCCAGCGTTCGAGCAGGGCGCGTGCGGCTGGGCTGACGGGCTTGTTGGCCTCCGGGGGCGGCATCACCTCGTCGGCGTGCAGCGAGGCGAGGCGGAGCAGCAGCTCGCTCGTCTCGGGCCGGCCCGGCTGGAGGGCCCCCCGGGCGATCGCGTCCTCGCGCACATCGAGCCGCAGCTTGCCCTTGCGGTTGGCCGCGTCGGGTCCGTGACAGGCGAAGCAGTGTTCCGCCAGCAGGGGCCGGATGTCGCGGTTGAACTCGACGGCGTCCGCGGTCGCGGCGCGGACGGGCGGGAGCGGAAGGGCCGCGAGCAGCGCGGCGGCGATGCGGGGCAGGGGAGGCATAGCCGATCGCGTGAGCGTGGCCCGGGCGCGCCGCGGGCGGCAATCCCGAATGCGCGGCCGCGGAGCGTCAGCCGAAGACGCCGCCCCCGAGCAGACGTTCGCCTTCGTAGAGCGCGAGGATCTGGCCGGGAGCGAGCCCGCGTTGCGGCCGCGCGAAGCGCACCTCGGCTGCGCCATTGCCCAGCGGATTGAAGGCCATCGGCACGCGCGGATCGCGGTGCCGCACGCGGCCCTCGAGCGGGCCCGCGACCTGCACCGGTTCTGCCAGCCAGCTGAGGGACTCGATCCTGGCCGTGGTGTGGAACAGGCCGGGAGCCGCGGGCTCGCCGAAAGCGACCAGCAGGGCCCGGTCGGCCGCCCGCTTGCCGACCACGACGTAGGCGCGGTGGTCCGTGTTCGACGGCACGCCGATGCCGCGCCTCTGGCCAAGGGTGTAATAGTGGAGTCCCCGGTGCTGACCCACCTCACGGCCGTCCGCGGCGCGCACGATGGGCCCGGGTGCGTCCGGCACGTGGGCCCGCAGGAAATCGGCCATCCGCACCTTGCCGATGAAACAGATGCCCTGGCTGTCCCGCTTGTCGGCGTTCGGCAGGCCCGCCTCCCGGGCGATCCGGCGCAGCTCGGGCTTGGTCAGGTGGCCCACGGGGAAGCGTGCGTCCGCCAGTTGCTCGGGCCGCAGGAGGGCGAGGAAGTAGGTCTGGTCCTTACCCTGGTCCACGCCCTCGAGCAGCGCGGGGCCGCCGGGGCCATCCACGCGGCGGGCATAGTGCCCGGTCGCGACCGCGGAGAAACCCTGGGCGCGCGCCCAGTCGCGGAACACGCCGAACTTCACCTCCCGGTTGCACATCACGTCCGGGTTCGGGGTGAAGCCCCGCTCGTATCCCGACAACAGGTACTGCACCACCCGCGCCCGGTACTCGCGCATCAGGTTCACCACCTCGAAGCTGATGCCCGCGTGGGCGGCCACCGCCCGCGCGTCCGCGATGTCCTGCTCCCAAGGGCAATCACCGAGGATTCCCTCCTCGTTGATCCAGTTCTTCATATAAGCGCCCGCCACGGCGTGCCCGGCCCGCCGGAGCAGGAGGGCGGCGACGGCGCTGTCGACGCCTCCGGAGAGCGCCACGAGGATGCGTTCCGCCATAACTCAGCGGGGCGCGAGGATCCGCGAACGCGTCGCCGGCGGCAGGCCCGCGTCCTCGAGCCACCGGCGGGCGGCCGCCGGGTCGAGGGCGCGCCAGACCGCGTGGGCGGCGGCCAGCGCGTTGGTCCGCGTCGGCTCCGCGGGCAACCCTCCCGCCCACGCCACCGCCTCGGCGGGCGACGACTGAGCCCAAGCGGAAGCGAGCGTGACGAAGGCCGCGTCGCGCGCGGACGGGGCTAGGGACTCCGCCCACGCGACTGCCTCCGCGGGACGCGCCGCGAGGTGGATCACGAACTGGCCGGCTAGGTAATCGAGGGTCGGTCCCGCGGGCAGTTCGAGGACGTACCGCGCCGCGGCCGCGGGATCGCGTTGCGCCCACACCGCTAGCACGGAGCCGAGCGCGAGCCAGCGGGTGAAGTCGATCGTGAGCCCGTTGCTCCACGCGAGGGTGGCCGGTAGGTCCCGCTCGGCGAGGGCGCGGGCCACGTCCGAGACGATGAGCGTCTGCGCGTCGCCCGGCGGTAGCGCCGGGAGGAGGCGCGCGGCCTCGTCGGGCTGACGGCGGACTAGGTGCGCGAAGGCCTGCTGCAGCACCCGCTCCTGCGCGTGGCCCGCGGGCAGGGTCGCCGCTTCGGCGATGGCCGCGGCCGGATCCCGCGCGGCCAGTTCCTGCAGGCAGGCCTCGAGGGCCGCGGCCCGGTCGGCCCCCGGTGCACGTCCCCGCGCCCAAGCGAGGGCGGCGGCGGGATCCCGGCGGGACCAGGACTCGACCAGCGAGCGCAAGGCCGCCGCGCGGGCGGGACTGGCCGGGAGGGTTTCCCAACGCGCGAGGGCGGTGGCCGGATCCTGCTGGGCCCAGCGGCTGAAGAGGACGCCGAGGAGTTGGCCTCCGTCCCCGGGATCGGAGAACTCCTGCGCTGCCGCGAGCGCGCCCTCCGGATCCGTGAGCCCGAGTTGTTGCACCAGCAGTAAGGCCCCCTGCGTCCGTTCCGGCCCGGCGGGGACGCGGCGGAGGCGGAGGAGCGCCGCGGCCGGATCGGAGGAGACGAGCGGAGCGAAAATTCGGAAGAAGCCCTGCAGGCGGCGGCCCGGGTCCGGCTCGGAGAGCACTTGCCTCAGTTCAGCGTCGGGTCCCTCGGACGGAAGCTCGTCAGGGGCCCCGGGGGCCGGCGCTGGCGGGCGCGCGGCGGAGGGGGCAGCCGTTTGCGGCGCTGATCCCGCCTCGGGTTCCGGGGGGTGGGTGCGGGGCGTCCACAGCAGGAACAGCGCGGGCGCGCCGATCGCGGCGGCGGCCAGCAGCCAGGTGCGGAACGAGAGGGAAGGGCCCATCGAGGCGAACGTGCGCCGCTTTCGCCGCCGGCTCAAGCGGGTCTTTCGCGCGGAGGTCCGTCTTTACAGCCGGGGGCAAAGAGCCCGAGAGTCGGGGGATGAGTTGCCCCGCCCATCCCGCCCCCGCGCCCGGCCTGCCCCGCCGCGCTGTCCTGCGCACCCTTGCCGCGGCGCCCCTGCTTGGGGCGGTCGTTGCCCCGGCCGATACCCCCGCGCCCTCTTCCGAACCGGCCTACCGCGCGCAGCGGGGGCGCATTCGCCAGTCCGTGGTTCCTTGGTGCTTCCGCCCGTGGACGCTGGAGGAGCTCTGTCTTCAGGCCAAACAGCTGGGCTTGCCTTCGGTTGAGTTGGTCACCCCCGACCAATTTCCCGTCTTGAAGCGGCACGGCCTTGTCTGCGCGCTCACCGGGAGCCACGGATTCGCCAAGGGGTTCGCCCACCGGGAGGAGCATGCCGAGTGCCTGCGGATTCTGCGCGAGCGGATTGACGCCACGGCGGCGGCGGGTTTCCCGGCCGTCATCACCTTCTCCGGTTTCCGGCGCGGGATCTCCGACGAGGACGGCATGCGGAATATGGTCAACGGCCTGAAGCAGGTCGCGGGCCACGCGGAACAGGCGAAGGTGACGCTCTGCATCGAGATGCTTAACTCGCGCGTCGCCACCGAGATGAAGGGGCACCCGGACTATTTCTGCGACGATCTCGAGCGCACGGTGGAGATCTGCCGTCGCATCGGCTCGGCGCGAGTGAAGGTGCTGTTCGACATCTACCATGTTCAGATCATGCACGGCGACGTGATCACCCGCGTGCGCCAGCACCGCGAGTGGATCGGCCACGTGCACACCGCCGGCGTCCCTGGGCGGCATGAGATTGATGACACGCAGGAAATCAATTACCCGCCGATCCTGCAGGCCCTCGCTGAGGGCGGCTACGCGGGCTACGTCGGGCAGGAGTTCATCCCGCGCGGCGACAAGGCGCGCGCGCTGGCCGACGCCGTGCGCCGCTGCGACGTGTGAGGCCCGGCGCCGCGCGGCGCGCGAGCATTGACAGCGGCTGCGCCCGCGCCGCACGCTGCCCGTTTCCCCGCCTGTCATGTCCCAGATTATCGCCGTCCTCGACTTCGGCTCCCAGCTGACGCAGGTCATCGCCCGCCGCATCCGCGAGTGTGAGGTCTACTCGCGGATCTACCACTACTCAACCCCGGCGGCGAAGCTGCGGGCGGACGGGGTCGCGGGTATTATCCTCTCGGGCGGGCCGCAAAGCGTTTACGCTCGCCAGGCGCCGCATCCGGACCCGGAGATCTTCCGCCTTGGCGTCCCGATGCTCGGCATCTGCTACGGCGTACAGCTGATGGGGCACTTTCTCGGGGGCAAGGTGGCACCGGGCAAGGCCCGCGAGTTCGGGCACGGGGTGCTGACGGTGAAGCGTCCAGGGGCCTTGTTTCAGGGGTTGCCGCGCCAGTTGCGGGTCTGGAACTCGCACGGCGACAAGCTCACCCGGCTACCGCCCGGCTTCCAAGCCACAGGCACCACGGAGAACTCGCCTTTCGCGGTGATTGAGGACCGGCGTCGCCGGTTCCACGGCATTCAGTTCCACCCCGAGGTCTTCCACACCGAGCGCGGCGTGGACGTGATCCGCAATTTTCTCCTCGGGGTCTGTGGCGTGAAGGCCGACTGGACCACGCGGGACTTCATCGCGCTCGCCATCGAGGGCATCCGCGCGCAGGTGGGAAAGGGGCGGGTGCTCCTCGGGCTGTCGGGCGGCGTGGATTCCTCCGTCGCCGCCGCGCTCCTGCACCGCGCGATCGGGTCCCAGCTTACCTGCGTTTTCGTCGACAACGGCCTGCTCCGCAAGGGCGAGCGGGAGGCGGTGGAGAGGCTTTACGGCGATCACTTCAGTATCGACCTGCGGGTCATCGACGCCTCCCGCACCTTCTTGCGTCGCCTCCGCGGGGTGACCGACCCGGAGCAGAAGCGGAAGATCATCGGCCGGACCTTCGTGGAAGTCTTCGAGAAGTCGCTGCGCTCGATCGGGCGCGCGGACTTCCTCGGTCAGGGCACACTCTACCCGGACGTGATCGAGAGTGTCTCGATTGCCGGCAATCCCGCCTCGCTCATTAAGACCCACCACAACGTCGGCGGCCTGCCCGAGCGGATGAAGCTGCGCCTGCTGGAGCCGCTCCGCGAGCTGTTTAAGGACGAGGTCCGCCGGGTCGGCAGCGCCCTCGGGCTGCCCCGCGAGGTGATCTGGCGGCAGCCGTTCCCCGGCCCCGGCTTGGGCGTGCGCGTGATGGGCGAGATCACCGCCGAGAACCTGCGGGTGCTGCGCGAAGCCGACGCGGTCCTGCAGGAGGAGATGCTCCGCTCCGGGCAATATTACAAGGTGTGGCAGTCTTTCTGCGTGTTCCTGCCCGTGCGCACGGTGGGCGTCTTCGGGGACGAGCGGACCTACGACCACGTGATCGCCCTGCGGATCGTCGAGAGCACCGACGCGATGACCGCCGACTGGGCGAAGCTCCCGCACGAGCTGCTGCAGCGCATCTCGAGCCGCATCACCAACGAGGTGCGCGGGGTGGGCCGGGTGGTGTACGACGTCAGCTCCAAGCCGCCTGCGACCATCGAGTGGGAATGAGCCCTGCTCGCCCAGCGCCTCCGGCCCCGGCCAAACGCTGAGAAAGTGCTCGCGAATCCGGGGCTTCCGGCGGAAGATACCCGTTCGGCTCATGCGTATCCTGCAGCACGCCTCCAAGTCCTTTTCCGATGAGCTCGCCGCCTTCTGCCGCTCGGCGGTGGCCCCCCGGGAGATCGCTGAGTCCGTGACCGCCATCCTCGCGGACGTTCAGGCCCGCGGCGACGAGGCCGTCTCCTATTATGCGGCCAAGTTTGACGGGGCCAAGCTGCGCGCGCGCGAGTTCCGCCTGAATCCCACGGACCTGCCCGCTGCGGCCAAGCGGGTCCCCGCCGCCGACCTCAAGGCCCTCGAGGCCGCCCGCGACTCCGTCCTCGCCTTCAACCGCCGTGGCCTGCCGAAGGCGTGGTCCGCCCGCAACCCGCACGGCGCCGCTGTTGGGGAGAAGTTTGACCCGATCCGCCGCGTGGGGCTCTACGTACCGGGTGGCGAAGTGCCCCTGGTCTCGACTGTCCTGATGACCGCCCCGCTCGCGCGCCTTGCCGGTTGCCCCGAGATCGCCGTCTTCACTCCCTCAAGCCCCGAGGGTAAGGTCGCCGACGGGCTGCTCGCGGCGCTGCACCTCTGCGGCATCACCGAGGTCTACCGCGTCGGCGGGGTGCAGGCGGTCGGCGCGATGGCGTACGGCACGCCGGTCATTCCGGCGGTCGACAAGATCTTCGGGCCGGGCAACGCCTACGTGTGCGAGGCCAAGCGCCAGGTTTTCGGCACCGTCGGGGTCGACTCCCTGCCGGGGCCGAGCGAGGTGATGGTCATCGCCGACGAGTCCGCCGATGTCGCCTTTGTGGCCGCGGACCTGCTGGCGCAGGCGGAGCACGGCTCCGGCCGCGAGAAAATCTATCTTGTCTCGACCTCGGGGACGCTGCTGACGTCCGTGGCGATCGAGATTCGCACGCAGCTGCAGCTGATCACGCGCGGGGACAAGGCGATGCGAGTGCTTGAGCAGGGGATGCTCGCGATCCAAGTGGAGACCCTCGTCCAAGCCGCGGAGATCGCGAACTACGTCGCCCCGGAACACCTCGAGTTGCTCGTGCCGGAGACCGCCGCGCGCAAGCTGGTGGCGACCGTGACTACGGCGGGCGCAATGATGGTCGGGCCGTACTCGCCCACCGCGCTCGGGGATTTCGTCGCGGGCCCGAGCCACGTGCTGCCGACCGGCCGGACCGGGCGATTCCTCAGCGGTCTGCGGGTCTCCGACTTCATTCGTCGCACCAGCGTGATCCGCTATGACAAGGTCGGCGTGCGCAAGGCGGAGGCCCTCGTGGCCGCTTTCGCCGGGCTGGAGCGCCTCGACGCCCACGGTCGTTCCGTCCGGGTCCGCGTGCGGTGAGGCCCCGCCGGTCCGGTGGCGCGCCTTGCCCGGCGCCCGAGTCCTTTCCCTACTGATGACGCCTGAATTCCTTCGTCCCCGGCCGCACGTCGCGGGCCTGCATGCCTACACGCCCGGCCTGCAGCCTGCCGAGGCGGGCTGGGTGAAGCTTAACACCAACGAGTGCCCGTACCCGCCGAGCCCCGCGGTGGCCCAGGCGCTCCGCCGGGAGATCGGCGCCGACGGCGCGGCCCTGCGGCTCTACCCGCAGCCCACCAGCGCCCGCCTGCGCGAAGTGGTCGCCCGGGCCCACGGGCTCCAAACCAGCCAGGTTTGCATCGGCAACGGTTCGGACGACCTGCTCAACCTGCTCGTCCGCGTCTTCTGCTCCCCCGCCGCGGCCGCGGGCCTCACGGTTCCCAGTTACTCGCTGTATCCGGTCTTGGTAGCCATCCAAGACGGTGCGCCCGAGCCAATCCCCTTCGGCCGCGACCTGCGCCTGCCGGTCGAGCGGATCTTGGGATCCCGGGCTCCGGTATTCTTCCTGACCTCCCCCAATGCGCCCACCGGAGTTGGTTTCTGCCGGGATGAAATCGAGGCCGTGCTGCAGGGATACCAAGGCTTGCTCGTGGTCGATGAGGCCTACGCCCCCTTCGCCCGCGAGGACGCGGTCGGCTTGCTCGCCCGGTATCCGAACCTGGCCGTGATCCGCACGCTCTCCAAGGCCCACGCGCTCGCTGGCATCCGCGTCGGGTACGCGCTGGCGGACCCGCGGGTCATCGACCTCCTCGACCGCGTCCGCGACAGCTACAACGTAAGCCGCCTCTCCCAGACCGCTGCCATCGCCGCGCTGGAGGACCCGGGCTACTACGCGGGGATCATCGCCCGGATTCGCGCGACGCGGGACCGCTTCAGCGCCGACCTACGAGACGGGCGCGGATGGTTCACGTATCCCTCGCAGGCGAACTTCATCTTCACCGAACCTCGCGGGGTCGGCGGAGCGACCGGGCCCGAGGTGGCCCGGTCCGCGCACGATTTCCTTTGCGGCCATAAGGTCCTCGTGCGGCATTTCCCAAGCCACGCCTTGACCGCTTCGTTCCTGCGAATCAGCGTCGGGACCGACGACGAAATGAGCATCCTCAGCGAAACCCTCGACGCATGGCAAAGCAGTCTCCGCGCGTAACCACGGTCTCCCGGCAGACGGCTGAGACCGACATCAGCCTCACCTTGGCCCTCGACGGTCGCGGGAAGGCCGTGGTCGACACGGGGATTCCGTTTTTTGACCATATGTTGACCCTGTTCGCTAAGCACGGGCTCTTTGATCTCACCTTGAAGGCCAAGGGCGACGTCGAGGTGGATTACCACCATACGGTAGAGGATGTGGGCTTGGTCTTGGGCGAGGCCTGCAAGCAGGCGCTTGGCGACAAGCGGGGCATTCGCCGCTACGGGTTCTTTCTCCTGCCGATGGACGAGTCCCTGGCCCGGATCGTCATCGATATCGGCGGGAGGCCGCATCTCGTCTATGATGTTTCGCCGCCGACGATGTTTGTTCGCGACTTCAATCTGGTGCTGGTGAAGGAATTCTGCCGGGCCTTTAGCAACTCGCTCGGAGCGAACCTCCATGTCCATCTGGTCTACGGTGAAGAGCCGCATCACGTCGCCGAGGCAGTCTTCAAAGGCCTGGCCCGCGCGCTCGATGTGGCCACCCAGATTGATGCCCGGGCGGCGAACCGACTGCCCAGCACCAAGGGCCTGATCTGATCGTTGGCTGGCCCGCGCGGCCGGCCGCGCCCGCATGTCCCCGATCGCCGTCATCGACACTGGCATCTGCAACCTTCGCAGCGTCACCAAGGCGCTCGAGGCCGTAGGAGCGGTCGTGAGCGTGGTGCGCACCCCCGTGGAACTGGCGGCGGCTGGCGCCGCCGGGGTCGTCCTGCCGGGCGTGGGCGCGCTGCGCGATTGCGTGAGCTCGCTGTGTTCGACCGGGTTGGACGCGGCGGTCGCCGGTTGGATCCGCGCCGACCGTCCCTTCCTAGGCATCTGCCTCGGGATGCAGGCGCTGTTCGAACATTCCGAGGAGGGTTTGGTGCGGGGGCTGGGGATTTTTCCGGGCCGGGTGGTGCGTTTCCGCCTGCCGGCGGGGTTCAAGGTGCCGCATATGGGCTGGAACACGGTGGGGTTTACTCAGCCGGCTTCGCCGTTACGGTCCGGCCTCGGCCTCAAGGGGGAATCGTTCTATTTCGTGCATAGTTTCCGCTGCGAACCGGCGGATCCCTCGCTGGTGCTGGCAGAGTGTGATTACGGCGGGCCCTTTTGCGCGGCCGTCGGCCGCGGCCGCGTGTTCGCTACCCAGTTCCACCCGGAAAAGAGCCAGGCCCGGGGGCTTCAGGTCTACCGCAACTTTGTGGCGGTCGCGGCCCGGCCTTAAGATTTTCTCCCCGCGCGCGTTTTTTTTCTAATTTCCAGCTGGCGGGCGCGGAATGGCGTGTAAGTATTTTGTTCTTAGTCGTTAGCTCGTGCCACTCTGTTATGTCCAAAGAAGCCACGCTCCAGCTCGAGGGTAAGGAATTTAAGCTTCCGGTGATCGTCGGCAGCGAGGGCGAGAGGGCGTTGGATGTGCGCAACCTCCGCGCACAGACCGGTGCGATCACCTACGACGACGGCTTCGGCAATACCGGCTCCTGCCTGAGCGAGATCACCTTCATCGATGGTGACGCCGGCGTCCTGCGCTACCGGGGCTACGCAATCGAGGACCTCGCCGAGCATTCCTCCTTCGTCGAGACGGCCTATCTTATCATCCACGGGAACCTGCCGAACTCGGCCGAGCGGCGTCGCTTCGGGGACCTGCTGCGGCTCCATTCGCCGGTGCACTCCGCGATGGACCACCTGTTCGAGGGGTTCCCGCTGGGCTCGCACCCGATGGCGATCCTCTCGGCGCTGCTCAATTCCCTTGGCTGTTACTACCCGCATTTAGCGACCAACCGCCCGCCGGAGGACCTCGCAAACTTCGAGGAGGCCTCCGCGATCGCGATCTCCAAGGTGCGCACGATCGCGGCGATGTCCTACCGCAAGAGCCGCGGCCTGCCCTACATTTACCCAAGGCGCACGCTCCCGTACTGCGAGAACTTCCTGCATATGATGTTCTCGCAGCCCTACGAGGACTTCGTCCCGACCCCCGAGGTCGCCCAGGCACTCAACCTCTTCCTGCTGCTCCACGCCGACCACGAGCAGAACTGCTCCACTTCAACGGTGCGGATGGTGGCCTCCTCCGGCGCGAACCTCTTCGCTTCCGTCGCGGCGGGCGTCTGCGCGCTCTGGGGCCCCCTCCACGGCGGCGCCAATATGGCGGTGATCGGGATGCTCGAGGGTATCCACGCCGAGGGCGATGACGGCAGCAAGTTCATCGAGGCCGCCCGTTCCGGGAAAGCCGGTCACCGGTTGATGGGCTTCGGTCACAGGGTTTACCGCAACTACGACCCGCGCGCCAAGATCATTAAGGCGAGCTTCGACAAGGCTCTGGCCAGCCTCGGCATCAAGGACGACCCGCTGCTGCAGATCGCTCGGCGGCTCGAGGATGTAGCCCTGCGGGACGAGTACTTCCTTTCCCGCCGGCTGTATCCGAACGTCGACTTCTACAGTGGCCTGATCATGCGGGCCCTGGGTATCCCGCAGAACATGTTCACGGTGATGTTCGCGATTGGGCGGATGCCTGGCTGGATCGCCCATTGGCGGGAAGTGGCCTCCAACCCGAAGAACAAGATCTACCGCCCCCGCCAGGTCTACACTGGCGCGGTCCGTCGTCCGTTCGTGCCGATGGCGGAACGCGCTTGAGCGCCCGCTCGTTCCCGAATCGTTCCGCTAGATCCGGTCCTGAGCCCCCGGGCCCCCTTCAGCCTTTGCGCTGGGCGTGGAAGATCTCCTCTAAAGGCATCCCCGTCAGTTGGGTGAGCCCGCGGAAAAGGCGCCAGAGCACGTACATCGTCACGATCAGGTTCGGCACCACGATGACCGGCCAGCTGAGCAGGTTCATCCGCCCCAACTCTGCATTAAACGCCTCGGTGCCCGGTTCGCTCACGAGGATGTAGCGGGCGAGGGCGTAGTTAAGCACCGCGCTGAGCAGGAAGGAGCCGGCCAGCCCGCGGGTGGCGCCGACCATCAGCTTTTTGAACTCCGGGTGCAGGTTCCGCTCGGTCAGGACGGCGTCGACCCGGGCGGTGTCGATCACCTGCTCGTTCCAGAGCAGTTCCCGCACGAGGGGGCGTTGGCTGCCGCTGGACAAGATTACCGCTACGCCGAAAAGGGTCGGGATGGCCGCCTCCTTGACCGCGAACCAGAATGGATCCGCCTGCACTTGGTTGAGGGCGCCGGTGAGCAGCACGCTGAGGATGCCGACGATGGAGAAGAAATTGGTTTTCCGCCGGCGGATCAGGTCGTAGATGCCGTAGCTGAGGGGGAAGGCGAGGGCGACGGCCATACCCCAGGTGGGCCCGAGCGACCCCGCGCCGCTAAACTTTGTCAGGATCAACGACGGGGCCGCGATGTTGCAGACCAGGTTGAGGAGAAGGCTCTCGCGGGGCGCGGCAGCTTGGGTCATGAAGAGTAGGGAAGCTGGTGAAAACGCCGCGCGCAGCAAGACGGTACATATTTCCTGCTTTCCGCGAGCCGGTGGGGTGGGCACCTTCCCGGCATGATCCTGCTTGGAGTGAATATCGACCATTGTGCCACGGTTCGGCAGGCCCGCTACCGTGCCGCCAACACGCCCGCCGGGGGAGCCGTCGAGCCGGATCCGGTACTCTTTGCCCAGCTGGCGGAGCGCGCCGGAGCGGACGGCATCACCGTTCACCTGCGCGAGGACCGGCGGCACATTCAGGAACGGGATGTCTGGCGGCTGCGGGAGTCCATCGCGACGCGCCTTAACCTCGAGATGGCCTGCACGCCTGAGATGCTGGCCTTCGCCCTTCGGCTGCGGCCCGAGGCCGTCTGCCTGGTGCCCGAGAGCCGGCAGGAGATCACCACGGAGGGGGGGCTCGAGGTGGCGGGGGCTCTGGATCGCGTGCGCGCCTGCGTCGAGCCGCTGGCGGCGGCGGGCATCGAGGTGAGCCTCTTCATTGATCCCGATGAGCGGCAGATCACGGCGGCTGCCAAGGTCGCGGCCCCTTGGGTTGAGCTGCACACCGGGGCCTACGCCCATGCCTTCCACGGTCCCGGACGGCAGCGGGAGTTCCAACGCCTGCGGCTCGGCGCCGCCGCGGCCCACGCGCTCGGGCTGCGGGTAAACGCCGGCCACGGCATTAATTACGTGAACATCCACGAGCTCCGCACGCTGCCCCACCTCCAGGAACTCAACATCGGGCACAGCCTTATCAGCCGCGCCCTGTTCACCGGGGTGGAGGAAGCGGTGTCCGAGATGCGCCGCCGGATGAATCCCTGAGCCGGTCGTGCCGATGGAAATCCCCGGTCTGCCCCAGTTGCCTCCGAGCGGCCTTTTGTTGGGTGTCGGCATCGACCTCATCGAGGTGGAACGCATCCGGACCGTGATCGAGCGGCAGGGGGAGCGCTTCCTCGCAAGGGTTTTCACCGGGGAGGAACGCGCCTATTGCGCGGCGATGAAGTTTTCCCACAAACATTACGCAGCGCGGTTCGCGGCCAAGGAGGCAGTTTCGAAGTGCTTCGGCACGGGCCTTGGCGCGGAGATCGGCTGGCGCTCGGTCTCGGTGTACCACGGCGAACGCCACCAGCCCCTCGTGCGCCTCGACGAGCGTGGAACCGCCCTGCTGCGCACGGTCGGGGCCACCGCGGTCCACCTCAGCCTCGCCCACACGGAGGCCCTCGCGGTCGCCGTGGCCGTGCTGGTGCGGCAACCGGCGGCGGAGGCGCGCGATGGCGGCTGACGATCCCGCAGGGGCCGATCCCTCCGGCGAGGACCGTCCGTCCCGCTCGTTCTCTTGGGGAATGACGGGCTTCCTCCTTGGCGCGGCCTGCGTCTACGCCCACCTCCGTCCGCCTCCCTCACCGGCCGAGGCGCCGGCGGTGACCTCCGTGGCCGTGGCCCAGACGCCAGCGGCTCCCACTCCGCCCCGCCCGCTCTCAACCGTGGAGGCGGTATTTGCGGAGTGGGGTGAACGGGCCTCTTGGACGGGCAACCTCACCGAGATCGCCCTCTGGAGCTCTGCGGCCGGGGCCTTCGCCGAGTATTACGAGATCCGGCGGGTCGGCGGGCAGCTTTATTTCCGCAGCATTCCCGTCCTCACGCGCCGCGTCATCCGCCGGGGCAAGGAGGATCCGTCTTGTCCCCTCGTGTTCACCGAGACCGAGGCTGAATACCGCGAATGGCTTCGGCACGGCCGCACCGAGCGCCCGGCCGACGAGGTGCCCTTGAAGCCGCCCACCGCGACCCGATGATCCCGCTGCCCAGCCATCCCATTCTGAGTCCCGCCCAGACCCGTCTCTTGGAGGAGAGGCTGTTTGGTGCCGACGAGGCCCGGGTGTGGCCGGCGATGCGCGCTGCCGGCCGCGCGCTGGCCCGGGCTATCCAGCAGGATGCCGCGGAGATTGGTGGGCTGGCGCCGGCGGGCCGCTGGCTGGTGGTGGCGGGCAAAGGGCATAATGGCGGCGACGCCCTGCTCGCGGCTGCCCGCTTGCTGGAGACGAACGCCGGGGCGCGGATCGAGGTCTGCTTTCCCTTCGGCTCGAGGCGGCTGCGTCCCCTGACCGCGCGCGCTTGGCGCGAGCTGGTCTCTTTATGCCCGAGGGCCACCCTTGTGGAGGGGCCGGAGGGAAGCTATGATCTGCTCTTGGACGGGTTGTTCGGCTGCCAGTTCCGCCCGCCGGTGGAGCCGGCCGTGTTACAGCTGATCGACCGGCTCAACGCGTCGTCCGTGCGGCTGCGGGCGGCGGTCGATCTGCCGAGCGCCGGCTTGGTCCGGGCGGATTTCTCCTATGCCACGGGCGTGCTGAAGACGCCGCTCCTCGCTTCGGCGGAAGCCGGCCGGCTCCGATATCTGGACCTGGGTTTCTTCGCGGATGAGACGCTCGCGGCCGGGCTCTCGGCGGAAGAGGCGGATCTCGGTCGCGTGCTCCTGCCGCAGGTGCTGCGGCCGCTGGCGGGATTGCGGCCCTCTGCCTCCGATAAGCGCAGTTACGGGCACCTGTTCATCCTGGCCGGCTCCGCCTCCTTTCCGGGGGCCGCGCTGCTGACGGTGCTCGCGGCGCTGCGAAGCGGAGTGGGCCTGGTCACCGCGTTCGTGCCGGAACGGCTGGTGCCTGCTTTTTCCGCCCGGGCCCCGGAGGCGATGTGGGTGGGCTGGCCGGAGACTCCGTCCGGTCACCTTGCCCTCGAGGGCGAATACCTCTGGCGGGAGCGGGAGGAGCGGGCTTCCGCGATTTTGCTGGGACCCGGTCTCGGCCGGGAGTCGGAAACCTTCGCTTTGGCCGAGGGCATCGCCGCCCGGGCCGCGGTGCCGCTGGTGCTCGACGCGGACGCGCTGCACCCCGGCATCATCGCGGCGGGGCCCGTGCCTCGGATCCTCACCCCGCACGCCGGGGAACTCGCCCGGATCGGCGGCCGCGGACGGCTGCCACCCGGGGCGGTGCTGGTCGAAAAGGGGCCCCTCACTCGGCTTGTCGCGGACGGCAAGGTCCTCCACGCGCTCTGCGGCGGGCCGGTGCTCGCGCGCGGGGGGAGCGGCGATCTCCTGGCCGGGCTTATCGGGGGCATCCTTGCTCAGGATCCCCTAGAACCGGTTTGGTCCGCCGCTTGTGGCGTGCTCTGGCATGGTCGGGCTGCCGACGGACTGGCCCGCGCGCGGGGGCAGACCGCGGTCAGCGTGTCCCAGTTGCTGGATTTCCTGCCGGACGCCTTGCGCGAAATTTCGGGTTAGGCGCGCGTCGCCCTGGCGGTCGGGAGCCGCAGGGTAGGGGAATGCCGCCGCTCACTGAAGGGCAATGTCTGCTGATCCTCAATGGCCTCCCCCATATCGGGCCGGTCACGCTGCACCGCCTGCTGGCCGCGCTGGGCGGTGATCCCGGGCGAGTCCTGACGGCGCCCCGGGAGGAACTGCTGCAGGTGCAGGGAGTGGGGCCGGTGATCGCGGACACTCTCCGTGGCTGGGCGGCGCATTTCGATCTAGCCAGCGAGGAGGAGCGGATTCGGCGGAGCGGCACCGAGTTTGTCGTGGCGGCCGATCCGACCTACCCGCGGCTCCTGCGCGAGGTGCACGATCCCCCGATCGGCCTGTACCGGCGGGGAAACACCCCGGCGGGCCAGCGCTGCATCGCGATCGTCGGTTCCCGGCGCACGACCCAGTATGGACTGACCGTGGCGCGCACCTTCGCGGCCGAACTCACTCGGGCCGGCTTCTGCGTCGTCAGCGGAATGGCGCGGGGCATCGACACCGCGGCCCATGAGGGGGCGCTCGCCGCTGGAGGGGCGACGGTCGCGGTGCTTGGTTGCGGCATCGACCGGGTCTACCCGCCCGAAAACCTCGGCCTGCAACGGCGGATTCAGGCGGCGGGCGCGGTGCTCTCGGAGTTCCCCTTCGGCCGCCCGACGGACCGGCAATCCTTCGCGATGCGCAACCGGATTGTTTCCGGGATGAGCGAGGCGGTAATTGTGGTCGAAAGCGGGGCCTCCGGGGGCGCGATGATCACCGCCCGCTTTGCCGGGGAACAGGGCCGCCTGCTCTTCGCGGTTCCCGGCCGGGTGGATCAGCCGACCAGTGCCGGCTGCCATCAACTGATCCGGGACGGCGCCACCTTGCTCACGACGGTCGATGAGCTCCTGTCCGAGCTGTCCTATCTTGAAGGTATGCACCCCCGCTCGGCGTCTCCCACCCGGCCCCTCAGGGCGTCGATCCCGCCCAGGCTCGACGCCGAGGCCCGCGCGTTGCTCG
Organism: Verrucomicrobiota bacterium; assembly: GCA_016871775.1. Taxonomy (GTDB): domain Bacteria; phylum Verrucomicrobiota; class Verrucomicrobiia; order Opitutales; family Opitutaceae; genus ER46. Next base: position 95,752 of record VHCI01000001.1, read on the forward strand.
AGCGCCTCCGGGAGGGAGCGCTGCTGGGGCCGGACGCGCTGGCCGAGGCGGCCGGCCTGCCGGTGGCGCAGGTCTGCGCCGCCTTACTGCGGCTTGAGCTCACGCGCCTCGTGGTCCGCCATCCCGATGGCACGTTCGAGGCGGCCAGCCCGCCCTGAAGCCTCGGGTAAATCTCAGCCCGGCGGCCAGGCCAGCGCGCGGCCGCCGAGCAGATGCACGTGGAGGTGGGGAACGGATTCCCCGCCGTGGGGACCGTGGTTCATCACGAGGCGGAAGCCGGCGGCGAGGTTCAGCTTCCGCGCCATCGCCCCGGCCACCACCAGCAGGTGTCCAAGCAACTGGGCGTCCTCGGGCTGGGCGGCCCCGACCCGCTCGATGAGCCGCTTGGGAATCACCAGAAGATGAATGGGAGCTTGGGGGTGCAGGTCGTGCAGGACGATGCAGTGCTCGTCCTCGTGTTCGATCCGGGCAGGCAGCTCGCGGTCGATGATCCTTTGGAAGACGGTCTTGGACATCCCGTGACGGAAACTGCCCGGCGCCGGGAAGGAAACCTCTTTCTGGCTAGAGGAACAGCAGGTGCAGTTCCGTGCTGGCCGAGGTGCGCGCGGCCGCCAGATCCCGAATCAAGGCCAACGCATCCTCATAATCGCGCTGCCGGCGGAGTGTGGCCCGGCGCTCCGGGGGCACCAGTGCGCCCCGCAGGTTGGTTACTAGCAGGGTCGCTTCCCGGTAGCCGGCCAGCCCGCGCAGGCCGGTCATGATCTCGGCGCGGGTGAATAGCGGCGTGGGAGAAGCCAAGGTCAGCGCGGCGTCCCAGTGGTAGAACCCGTGACGCGGGTGCCGCGCGAACAGGCGGGCGAGTAACTCCGCCGCCGCCGCATTGAAGGCCGTCTCCTCATCCGGCGGCGCCGCACCCGCCGCGATCGCCCGCGCCTGCAGCTCCGTGACGCTCAGGGCGATCGCCGCGCGAATTTGCTCGGCGAGGTACAGATCCCGGCCGGTGGCTTGGGCGAACAGGGCGTTGACGAAGTGCAGCCGCCGCAGCGTCGCCGGGTCGCGCTTCATCTCCCTGGGCTTAGGTCCGCGGCTCGCGGCCCAGGAGGCTGATCTCGTCCACAAACTCCGCCACATCCCGGAACTCCTTGTAGACGCTGGCGAACCGAACGTAAGCCACCTGGTCCACCGCCCGGAGCCGCTGCATCACGCCCTCGCCGATCGCCCGGCTCGGAATCTCCTTCTCAAACTGCGCCTCCAAGGCATCCATCACGTCCTCGACGAGCATTGCCACCTGCTCTGCGTCCACCGGCCGCTTGTGACAGGCCGCGCGCACGGCCCGGGCAAGTTTCTCCCGGTCAAAGTCTTCCCGGCGTCCGTCCCGTTTAATCACCATCACCCCGTCCCGCACTAAGATTTCGGTGGTGCTGTAGCGGTGCCCGCATTCCAGGCACTCCCGCCGCCGACGGATGGACGCCCCGTCCCGGCTGATCCGAGAATCGATTACCTTATCTTCGACAGAAGAGCACCTTGGGCAACGCATGGGGGGATGACGTTTGGGACGGGCAGTTGGTTGCAGGCGCCCGCTCAGCCGAGCCGCAGGAAGTTCTCCAAAATCCGGCGTCCGCCGGCGGTGGCGATGGACTCGGGGTGAAACTGGACGCCCCAGACCGGCAGTTTCCGGTGCCGCAGCCCCATGATCTCTCCTTCCGCCGTCTCGGCCGTGATCTCCAGCGCGGCCGGGAGGGTCTCCCGCTCGACCAGCAGCGAGTGGTACCGGGTTGCCGCAAACCCCTGGGGCATCCCCGCAAAAACGTCCGTGTTCCGGTGCAAAACGGGCGAGGTCTTCCCGTGCATCAGGCGCTCCGCTCGGACCACTCGGCCGCCGAAGTAGTGTCCAATCGACTGGTGCCCTAGGCAGACTCCCAGTATCGGCCGGAAACCGGCGAAGGCCTCGATCATCCGCAGAGTAACCCCAGCCTCCTTGGGGGAGCACGGCCCGGGGGAAAGGAGGATCCGCTTCGGCTGCAGCGCGTGGGCTTGCTCGACCGTGATCTGGTCATTCCGGAACACGCGCTGCTCCACCCCCAACTCGCCAAAATACTGGACGAGGTTGAAGGTGAACGAGTCGTAGTTGTCGATGACCAGCAGCACGTTGGCACTACCTCGCGGATTGACACCCGGGTCAAGCGTGGCGGTAGGTAGCTTCCCTCCGATGAGCGCCTATTTCCAGTTGCTCGGCACCGATGCCGCGACCGCTGCCCGCCGCGGCCGGTTGCAGACCCGCCACGGCAGCATCGAGACGCCGATGTTCATGCCGGTCGGCACCCAAGGCACCGTCAAGGCCCTCTCCCCGGCTCAGTTGCGCGAGATCGGCGCGCAGATCATCCTCGGCAATACCTACCACCTGAACCTCCGCCCGGGCAGTCCGTTGGTGCGGGAACTGGGCGGGCTGCACACCTTCATGCAGTGGGATGGCCCGATCCTGACGGACAGCGGCGGGTTCCAGGTCTTCTCCCTCGCCAAGCTGCGGGAAGTCCGGGAGGACGGAGTCGCTTTTGCCTCCCATCTGGATGGCCGGAGGCTGTTTCTTGGGCCACGCGAGGTGATGACGATCCAGCAGGATCTGGGCAGCGACATCGCGATGGTGCTGGACGAATGCCCTCCCTGGCCCTGCAGCCGCGACGAATGCGCCCGGGCGGTAGACCGCAGCCTCCGTTGGGCGGCGGAGTGCCGGCGGATCGCGGAGGGCGATGGATTCCTGGCCGCCGGACACCACGTGTTCGCGATCGTCCAGGGCTCGACCTTCGACGACCTGCGGCGGGAGGCGGCGGAGGCTCTGACCGCCCTGGATTTTCCGGGCTACGCCGTCGGCGGGGTGAGTGTGGGCGAGCCGGAACCCGAGATGCTCAAGCAGGTGGGCGCGACCGCGCCGTTTCTGCCCGCCGACCGGCCGCGCTACACGATGGGCCTCGGCACGCCGCCGCAACTCCTGCGGATGATTGCCCTTGGGGTGGATCTGTTCGATTGCGTCCTGCCCAGCCGGGTGGCGCGCAATGGCTTGGTGTACACGCCGGACGGCCCGCTCAACCTGCGCAATGAACAGTACCGGGCGGATGCCCGTCCCGTGGTCGAGGGATTGGACAATTACACCGCCCGATTCTCCCGGTCGTACCTGCGGCACCTGACCCTCGCGGGGGAAATCCTGGGCTGCACCCTCCTGACCCTGCACAATTTACATTTCTACCTCGACCTGATGGCTCAGACGCGGCGCCACCTCGAGGCCGGCGACTATGGCGCCTGGCACCGCGGGTGGATCGAACGCTACGAAGCGGGAATGGTCACCCGCCGGGCGGCGCGATGAACCAATTTTGGGTCGCGCCGACCGGGGGAAGCTAAGGCGTCAGAAGCGCGCCGTGAGGCCGAGCCGCACCGCGGAGCCGGAACCTGCCGCGTAGGTGAACATCTCCCGGTTGTACACGTGGACGTAGTCGTTATTCGTGTAGTCGTTGGTCAGATTATAGATGTCCACGTTCAGGACGTACTTCTGGCGGAAGGTGTACTGGAACTTCAGGTCGATTAGCGTGCGGCTGTGCTGGTAGGTGTCGTAGGCCGCCGCGCGGGTCGGCAGGCCGGCCACGGTCGAACGGAAGAACTCGCCGCGGTAGTTGCCCATCAGGCGCACGACGAGGCCGCTGTAGATGAACGAGAACCCAGTGTTGAAGGTGTGCGGCGTCAGCAGGGGCAGGCGGCTGGTGCTGCCCGTGGCCGCGCCGTAGTCCCCGTAGGTCTTCAGGTAGGTGTAGTTGGCGAAGAACCCGAGGCCGCGCCAGATACCGGGCAGCATCGTGTACTGCTGGGTGTAATTGAACTCCAGGCCCTTGATCCAGGCGCTGCCCACGTTCTCATTGCGTGAAAGCTGCCAGCCCGCGTAGTCGCCGGCGTAGCCGTTGTTCGGGCCCTCCGGCACGACGGAGCGGATCGAGCGGAAGTAATTGCTGATGTCCTTGTAGAAGCCGCCGGCCGAGATCTGGCCGATCCCGCCGAGGAAATGCGAAAACGAGAGCTCGTAGTTGTCGGAAGTGTAGGGCTTCAGGGCCGGGTTGCCCGAGGAGAGAGTCTGGCTGAGCTCATTCGGCACGATCGCCGGCAGGAGGTTCGTCGGGCTCGGGCGGGTGATCGTGGCATTGTAGCTCGCGCGCACCTGCGTGTTGCGGGTCATCGAGTAGACGAAGTGCAGGCCGGGGAACAGATGATCGTACTTGGTGCCCTGCGTGGTCCACTTGCGGAAATTGTCCCGGGCGCGCGCCGCGTTCTGCTCGGCGGTCAGGGCTGCGTTGGCGTTGTTCGTTGTGTTGGAGACGCGCAGGTAGTTGGAGCCGCTCGAACGGGTCTCCTCCCAGCGCAGGCCCGTCAGCACCCGGAGCAGGCCAAACCGCGCGTCGCCCATCACGTAGGCGGCGTTCACGGTGTTCTCGAAGGCCGCGTCATTGGCCAGCGACTGGTATACGGTGTTCCAGACATCCACGGGCGTTTGAGTCCAGTTGGCCCGGTTCGCGAACGGATCGCCGGGGTTGCCGGTCTCCGCGAGCTGCACGAAGGGGAAGGGGCCGTACTTGCCTTCGGAAACGAGCATATTGTAGCCCAGGAACGGGGTGATGCCGCCGTTTTCAGGCGTGGTGGGGCGGCCGGCGTAGGTGTGGTACGAGAGGTCCCGCTTTTGCTCCTGCTTGAAGTTGGCCTGCTTCAGGCCGGCCTTCAGGGTCAGCGGGAAGCGCGTGGCGAAGGTCCGCTGCAGGTCGATGTTGGCGCCGCTGCGCTCCGCCGGGGCCTGGTAATTGATGAGCTGGGCGTCGGGCCGGATGAAGTAATTAAGCGGATTGCTCCAATCCGGTCCGCCACTCTGCTGGATCCGCGGCATCAGGCCCCCGTCCTCCCGGTCCAGCACCCAAGAGACGCCGCGCAGGCGCGCGCCCAGCTGGTGCAGCTTCGGGTAGTGGGTCATATTCTTGGAGAAATTGGTATCGACCTTCAGCAGGCCGCTGCCGTCCCAGAGCTTGGTCTCCCAGCCCGCTGCCCAAGTGGAGGCGCGGGTCTCGCGGAGGTAGAGCACCGACTGGGTGTTGATCTCGCCGACCCCGTCCGTGATGCTCACCACGTTGAAGTTGGAGCCGGGCTTGAAGCTGGAGGCGGCGCGTGGCGCGGCGGCCAGCCAGCGAAAATAGGAGTTGTTGGAGCCGCTCCGCCGCTGGATCAGATTGACGGTGCTCTTGAAGTACACCGAGGAGCGGTCGCTAATCTTGTAGTCGAGGGAGAGGGCTGTGTTGTAGGAGGGCGTCTGCGTGCCTAGGTTGCCCCATTGGCCCGCGCCCGCCGCGCGCAGCAGCGGCTCGCTCACCGGCGCCCGCGAGAGCTCGGGCGGCACCCAGTAGGCGTCACTGTTGCCCGCCGCGGTCCGGTGCCCGATTTCGTTGATGACGTTGTTGGTGATGGTGCGGTTGAAGGTCGCGCTGACGCCAAGGTTGTTATTCCCGCCGAAGATGCTCAGGACGTCCGAGTAATTGACGTCGATCAGCGACGGCTCGAGGGGCGTGCTGAAGGGCACGCTGCTGTGCTGGTAGTCCTTGATGTAGGTGTAGCCGGCCGTGAGGGTGATGACTCGGCCCGGGGCGCGGTCGAAAGCGCGCTTGGTACGGAGGTTCAGGTAGCCGGAGATCGCGTTGCCGTCCATATCCGGCGTCGGTGCTTTGATCACCTCCAGGGAGGCGACGCTGCCCGAACTCACCTGGCCGAAGTAGACGTTGCCCAAGCTTACCGACGAGCCACCTGAGACCGCGATCTGGTTGCCGTCCATTAGGAGGGAGGAGAAGTCTTGGGACATCCCGCGCACGTAGATCGCGTCGACCTTACCGCCGGAACCATCGACCGCGATGCCAGCGAGCCGCATGATGAGCTCGCCAACCGCGGCGCCCGGGTTGCCGAAGGCGTCGATGGCCGCGACGGTCTTCACATTGGCGGCGGAACGCTCCTCGTTGATCGCTGCCGCCTGGCCTTCGCGGATCGATTTCACGACGAACTTATCCATCTTATAGAGTGCGGAGGTCATGGCGACGTCCCGCCGCACCTCCTGGCCCGCCTTCACCTCGATGCCGAAGCGCTGCTCATCCAAGCCCGAGTAACTGACCACGATGGTCTGCGGGCCTTCGGGCAGCACTAGGCGGTACATCCCGTTGTTGTCCGTGGCCCCTACCAGCGAGGAGGCTGCCCCGCCCACAAAGGCGCTAGTCAGGACGTCACCGGTGTTCTGGTTGATCACTTGCCCAGTGACCACGCCGGTGCGGGCGGAGGTCTGGGCGGCCACGGGAATGGCGAGGAGGGCGCAGAGCAGGAGGGGGATTAGGCGCATAGGTATAGGTGCGATCCGGATGATAGGCGCGTCGGCCCGCGGGGGCGCAAGCCCAGATTGGCGCTACGGCGCAGCCACGGGTTGGCCTTCCCAGAGGTTTTGCTCGTCCCGGCCCATCGTTGTCGCCAGCCTGTTCCTATGCGCATTCTGGTCACCGGCGGCGCCGGCTTCCTTGGTTCCCACCTGTGCGATCGCCTGCTGGCCGAAGCCCACGAGGTGGTCTGTCTCGATAACCTGTTCACCGGCCAGAAGCGCAACATCGCGCACCTGCTGGCCAATCCCCGTTTCGAGTTGGTCCGTCACGACGTGATCGACCCCTTCAAGTTTGAGGTCGACCAGATCTACAATTTGGCCTGCCCCGCGTCGCCGCTGCACTATCAGTTCAACCCGATCAAGACCACGAAGACTTCGGTGATGGGTGCGATCAACTGCCTCGGGCTCGCCAAGCGGGTGAAGGCGCGCGTTTTCCAGGCCAGCACCAGCGAGGTCTACGGGGACCCGCAAGTGCATCCGCAGCCGGAAGCCTATTGGGGCCATGTCAACCCGGTCGGCCGCCGCTCCTGCTACGACGAGGGCAAGCGCTGCGCGGAGACGCTGTTCTTCGACTATCACCGGGAGAACAAAGTGGATATCCGGGTGGTGCGGATCTTCAACACCTACGGACCCCGGATGCACCCGAACGACGGCCGGGTGGTCTCGAACTTCATCGTGCAGGCCCTCCGCGGAGAGAACTTGACGGTCTTTGGCGAGGGTACCCAGACCCGCTCGTTTTGCTTCGTGGACGACCTGATCGAGGGGTTCGTGCGGTTCATGGCGCAGACCGAGACGGTCGGTCCGATGAACCTGGGCAATCCGGGCGAGTTCACAATGCAGGAGCTGGCCGAACTCACCCTCAAGCTGGTCGGTGGGCGCTCCAGGATTGTGCACAAGCCTTTGCCGGCGGACGATCCCCGCCAGCGGCAGCCGGACATCACTTTGGCCCGCCGCACCCTCGGCTGGGAGCCGCGCGTGCCGCTCGAGGAGGGCCTGCGTCGCACCATCGCCTACTTCCGCGACCACGCGTGACCGGGCCCGCGCCGCCGCGGGGGCGCGACCCTGCTAGGCCGGCCATTTGTCGTTTGCCAAGGTCCCCGCCGGACCTACCGTCGCCCGTCTGATGTTTTCGTTCCTGCTCAAGCGGTTTTCTGGTCGGCATTACAAGAAGTTCCTCGAGAAGGCGCGACCCATTGTCGCGCGCATCAATGAGCTGGAGCGTTCCTACCAGGAGCTGTCCGACGATGCCCTGCAGGCCAAGACCGCCGAGTTCCGGGCCCGGGTCGCCGCCGCCGCGGACCCCCGCGCCGCCCTCGATGCTGTGCTCCCCGAGGCGTTTGCCGCGGTCAAGAACGCCGCCCGGCGCCTCGCCGGCCGCACGGTGGTCGTCTGCGACCACGAGCTGCGCTGGGATATGGTGCATTTCGACACCCAGCTGATTGGCGGCCTCGCCCTGCATCAGGGTCGGATCTCCGAGATGGCCACCGGCGAGGGCAAGACCCTCGTCGCTACCCTTCCCCTCTATCTCAACGCGCTGGCGGCCAGAAACACCCAGCTGGTGACGGTCAACGACTACCTCGCCCGCCGCGACTCCGAGTGGATGGGCCACCTCTACACTTTCCTTGGGGTCTCGGTCGGCTGCATCCAGCAGCAGATGCCCCCCGAGGTGCGCCGGGAGATGTACGGCCGCGACATCACCTACGGCACGGCCAGCGAGTTCGGCTTCGACTACCTGCGCGACAACGGGATGGCCACTCGCCGCGAGGACCAGGTGCAGCGGGACCATTGGTACTGCATCGTGGACGAGGTGGACTCCATTCTGGTCGATGAGGCACGGACCCCCCTGATCATCTCCGGCCCCGCCCCGATCGAACGCGAGCAGCCCTTTACGCGCCTCAAGCCCGCCGTCGACCAATTGGTCAACGAGCAGATCCGCCTCTGTAACCGGATCGTCGGCGAGGCCAAGGAGCTCTTGGAGAGGGCCGGCGCGAGGGATGAGGAACTGACCCAAGCCGCCCGCAAGATGCTGCAGGTCAAGTTGGGCCATCCCAAGAACAAGCAGCTCCTGCGCTTGATGGAGAACGGCGCGTGGCGGAAATCCCTTGACCGGACGGAGACGGAGCTCAACTCCGACCTCAACAAGGAGGAACTGTACCGGCTCAAAGAGGACCTCTTGTTCGTGATCGACGAGCGTCAGCACCAGGCAGACCTCACCGAAATCGGCCGGCGACGGCTGCGTCCCGACAGCCCCGACGCCTTCGTTCTGCCGGATCTGGCGACGGAGTTCTCGGATCTGGAGAAGGAGACCAGCCTTACCCCCGAGCAGCGCGAGGAGCGGAAGCTGGCCTCGCAGCAACGCTTTGCCGGGGTCTCTGAGGAGATCCACGCCATTTCCCAGCTCCTCCGCGCCTATTCGCTCTACGAGCGGGATGTGGAATATGTGGTCTCGCCCGACGGCAAGGTGCTGATCGTCGACGAGAACACGGGCCGCGTGATGCCTGGACGCCGCTGGTCGGACGGGCTTCATCAGGCAGTTGAGGCCAAGGAAGGCGTCGCGATCGAGCGGGAGACCCGCACTTACGCCACCATCACCATCCAGAATTACTTCCGGATGTACGAGAAGCTAGCCGGAATGACCGGCACGGCCGAGACCGAAGCGACGGAGTTCAACGACATCTACCGCCTCGCGGTGCAGGTCATCCCGACCAACAAGCCCTGTATCCGCATCGATCGCAACGACTCCATCTTCAAGGCGCGGCGCGACAAGTACGCTGCCGTGGTCAAGGAGATCGAGGGCGCGAACAAGCGCGGTCAGCCGGTGCTGGTCGGCACGGTCAGCGTCGAGTCCTCGGAGGTGCTTTCCCGGATGCTCAAGCGCGCCGGCATCATCCACACGGTGCTGAACGCCAAGTTCCATCAGCAGGAGGCCGACATCGTGGCCCGCGCCGGCCAGCGCGGCGCCGTCACCATCGCCACCAATATGGCCGGCCGTGGCACCGACATCAAACTCGGGGAGGGCGTGCGCGACCTCGGCGGCCTGTTCGTGATCGGCACCGAGCGGCACGAGTCGCGGCGCATCGACCGCCAGCTGCGCGGGCGTTGCTCCCGCCAGGGTGATCCCGGGCTGACCAAGTTCTACCTTTCGCTTGAGGACGACCTGATGCGCCTCTTCCTGCAGGGCAACCTAGCCTCCAAGCTGATGGAGGGGTCGATGCAGGAGGGCGAGGAGCTGGAGCATCCTTGGCTGAACCGCTCGATCGAGAGCGCCCAGAAGAAGGTGGAGCAGCAGAACTATTCCATCCGTAAGCGGCTGCTCCAATACGACGACGTCCTGAACCAGCAGCGCGAGGTGGTCTATGGGATCCGCAATGCGGCCATCCACGCCGACCGGCCCAAGGATATCATCTTCGAGCAGATCGAGGAGGAGTTCCACCATCGGCTCGAGGTGGCCGGTTTCGGCGAGAAGGTCGGTCCGACCAAGACCTCCCTGGAGGGCGTCGTCGGTTGGCTCAACTCCCACTTCCCGATCAGCATCCGCGTGGAGGAACTGTCGGGCAATGATGCCGCCCCCTTGGTGGCGAGGATGCTCACTCGCATCCGCGAGGCCTATGCAGTCAAGGAATCTGTCGAGAATCCAGCCGCCCTGGGTTCGTTGGAACGCTATGTGGTGATCAACGCGATCGACCACCACTGGCAGGAGCACCTGACCGAGATGGAGGAGTTGCGGCGTTCGATCGGACTGCGCAGCTACGGCCAGAAGGACCCCTTGGTCGAGTACAAGGGCGAGGCCTACAAGTACTTCGAGGAGCTGATGGGCAACGTCCGCCTCCAGATCTGCACGGGGCTGTTCCGCAGCGCCTCCAATCTCGATTCGTTCGAGCAGATGCTGGCCCTGCTCAGCCGCACCGCGCGCGCTCAGGGCCCGCAGGAGGGCGGAGGGGCGGCGCCCGCGGTCACCACCACCGTCTCGACCGGCGGGACCGCCGCGGCGCCTGCCGCGCCCGCGGAGGACGAGATCGTGTTGCCCGCGGTCACGATTCGCCGGGAAACCCCCAAGATCGGCCGGAACGAGCCCTGCCCCTGCGGCAGCGGCAAGAAGTTCAAGAACTGCCACGGAGCCTGACCGGCCCCGCGGACAGGGTTACCAGAGCTTGCTGGCCACTTGGTAGGCTCCAGCCGTCACCATACAGGCGGCGGCCGACCAGAGCCCGATCCGCCACAGCAGCCCCGGCCGCAGTTCGGGCGGCGTGTGTTTGTAGTGCAGCCGCAGGGCGAGGATCGCGAGGAACGGCAGCATCAGGCCCTGCGCGATCGCCCCGACGAGCACCAGGGTCAGCGGTTCACCGACCAGCAGGTACAGCACCGTCCAAATGACGGGAAACGCCACGCACAGCATCCGAATGCTCCGGCGCCGTTGCTCCTCGTCCCCCTTCCGCCGCCAGCCGAAGACCTCCAGCGCATCCGTGATCAGCCGGGTATTGGCCGCGGTGGCCCCGAAGATGGTCGAGTAAAGCACCGCCGCCGCGCCGATCAGAAATAACCAGAGGCTCCAAGGCCCGAAGGTTTCCACGTACATCCGGGAGAGCGTCGGGATCATATCCGCGTTGGAAAAGTCCTTACCTTGCCGCCCTAGCACCGCCGCCCCGAGCAGGTAGAACGCGAGTGTCGCGCCCGTGTAGACCACAAACGAGACCCAAGCGTCCGTGTGCAGCACCCGGATCCAGCCGCGCGCGCGTTCCAGCCAACCAGGCGACCCATCCGCGGGACCGACGTGGCGGGGATAACCCTTCTCGATCAACCAATAGGGGTAATAAATGAGCTCCGAGGCGCCGACCCCGATGACCCCGAAGGCCGCGAACGCGACGGTGAAGGTCGCGGGCAGCTTGAAGCTCAACCCTTCCGCCAAGTTGGCGCCGGTGATCGCGTAGGGAGTGAACTGCAGGGCGCCCACCGCGACCACCGTGCACGCGGTGAAGGCGACCACCATCGCCGTCGAGGCCTTCTCCACGGTTCGGTAGCGCCCGACGACCAGCAGTACCGCCGTGATGCCCCCGATCAGGCAGGCGGTCACCGCCTTCGGCAGCGGCAGCCCCGCCAATGCGAGCACACTGGCCACGCCCCCGAGCATCCCCGCGATCTGGAAGACCGTGGCGATGAACATTACCGCCCAGATCCAAACCATCCACGAGACCCGCCAGCGCGGCCCGGGCATCGCGTCCATCGCCTGCAACGAGGAGGTCCCGGTGGTGACCGTGTGCCGGCCAAGTTCGATCTGCACGAATACCTTCAGCAAGCAGCCGAGGATCATAAACCACAGCAGCGTGAAGCCCGCGCTCGCTCCCAGCTTCGGGGTCACGATCAGCTCGCCGGAGCCGACAATCGTCGCCGTGATGATCAGGCCGGGACCGATCTGGCGCAGGATCGCGGCCGGACCGCGCGGAATGGCGGGAAAGGCAGGGGAGGGGGGCATAGGGGTGGCGGGAGCCTGAGACAGGCGGCGGGCGGGCGACAACCTTCTTCCCGGCCGTGGTCCAGTCCTGATTTGGCTCTCGTGCGGACTCCGTTGCGGCGCTGCTGGCGCCCTCGCCCTCACGCTCGCCCAGCCGGCGGCCGCGCTGGAAGCGAACGGAGGGCGGGCCTCGCCGCAAGAGTCTGGCCAGGCCCCGGAGGTTGGCCCGGAGCTTTGATGTCCAGCCGCGGCCTCGCCGAATCCGGAAAAGCAACGGCCCCGCGTCCGAGGGGGACGCGGGGCCTCGTGGTTCGCGCGGGGCGCGATTATTTGCGAGCGGCCTTCAGGTCGGTCACCGCTGCCTGCGCCGCCGCCAGCCGCGCCACGGGGACGCGGTAGGGGGAGCAGCTGACGTAGGTGAGCCCGAGGCGGTGGCAGAACTTCACCGAGTCCGGGTCGCCGCCGTGCTCGCCGCAGATGCCGAGCTTGATGCCTGGATTCTTGCTGCGGCCCTTCGCGACCGCGATCTTCATCAGCTGGCCGACGCCGGTCTGATCGATCGAGGCGAAGGGGTTCTTCGTCACGATCTCCGCCTCTTGGTAGGGAGGGAGGAACGAGCCGGAGTCGTCGCGGGACATCCCGAGGCAGGTCTGCGTCAAGTCATTGGTGCCGAAGCTGAAGAACTCGGCGGTCTCGGCGATCTCGTCGGCAGTGAGAGCGCCGCGGGGGATCTCGATCATCGTGCCCACGGAGTAGGCGACCTTAGTGTTGCGCTCGGCCATCACGGCCTTGGCGACGTCGTGGACGATCGCGACCTGCAGATCGAGCTCCTTCTTGAAGCCGACCAGCGGGATCATGATTTCCGGCTTGGCCTTGTAGCCCTGCTTGTTGGCATCGGCGGCGGCCTCGAAGATCGCGCGCGCCTGCATCGCGGTGATCTCCGGGTAGCGGATGCCGAGGCGGCAGCCGCGGAAGCCGAGCATCGGGTTGAACTCGTGGAGTTCGTGGACGCGGCCCATGATCTTCTCGACGCTGATGCCAAGCTTCCGGGACAGGTCCGTCTGCTGCTCGCTGGAGTGGGGCAGGAACTCGTGTAGCGGCGGATCGAGGAACCGGATGGTGGCTGGGAAGCCCTTGAGGGCCTTGAAGATCCCGTGGAAGTCCGCCCGCTGGTAGGGCAGCAGCTTGCCGAGGGCCGTCTGGCGGGCCTCGAGCGAGTCGGCGAGAATCATCTCGCGCATCGCGTCAATCCGGTCGCCCTCGAAGAACATATGTTCCGTGCGAGTGAGGCCGATGCCGGTCGCGCCGAAGGCGATGGCGTTGGCGGTCTGCTCCGGGGTGTCCGCATTAGTGCGGACCTGAAGCTTGGTGACCTGAGCGCACCACTTCATCAGCTGGGCATAGCTACGGAACTTCTCCGTCGACTGGGCGGTCTTGTCGCCGTTCAGCAGGCCAGAGATGATCTCCGAAGGGGCGGTCTTGATCTGGCCGGCGTAGACGGTGCCGGAGGTGCCGTCGATGGAGAGGTGATCCCCCTCCTTGAAGACCTGGCCGGCGATGGTGGCCGTCTTGGCCTCGTAGTCGATGTGGACCGAGGAGGCGCCGCAGACGCAGACCTTGCCCATCTGGCGGGCGACCAGGGCGGCATGCGAGGAGACGCCACCGCGGGCGGTGAGGATGCCCTCCGCGGCGATCATTCCGCGCAGGTCCTCGGGGGAGGTCTCGACGCGGACGAGGAGCACCTTCTCGTTGCGGCCCGCGGCTTGGACGGCGCGGTCGGCGTTGAAGTACACCTTGCCGGTGGCGGCGCCCGGGCCGGCGGGGAGGCCGGTGGCGATTACCTTGGCCTTCTTGATCTCGGCGGGATCGAAGATCGGGGCAAGGAGCTGCTCCAGCTGGTCGGCCGGGTTGCGCAGGATGGCGGTCTGCCAGTTGATCAGCTTCTCCTTCACCATATCGATGGAGAACTTCAGGGCGGCGGCCGCGGTGCGCTTGCCGTTACGGGTCTGCAGCATAAATAGCTTGCCCTCCTGGATCGTGAACTCGACGTCCTGCACGTCCTTGAAGTGCTTCTCCAGGATCTGGCGGACCTTCAGGAGCTCCGCGTAGGTCTTGGGCATCTGGTCCTTCAGCTTGAGGACC
>VHCI01000002.1 GCA_016871775.1 Verrucomicrobiota bacterium
GTAGGTGGGGGAGCGGGCCACCACGAGGGGCTGGCCGGGGCGCCACGTGCGCAGCGCGAAGGCGCCGTTGCCCACGAAGTGTTCCGAGCGCGTCCAGCGGTTGCCCGGTTGGTCGGGCTTTCCCACGCGGGTGATGACGTGTAATGGCACCGGCAGCCATTCGGGCATCGTGAGGAGCTGCAGGAGAAAGGTGGCGGGTTGCTTCAGGGTGAAGCGCAGGAGGTGATCCTCCGGCGCGGCAAAACCGGTGCGGTTGAAGTCGGTCAGGCGTCCGCGATGGAATTCCTCGGCGCCGACCACCGGGTAGAGGCGTTCCGCGTTCCGGGCGCCCAGCCCCGCGGTGAGGATCCGCTGGTACGAGGCCACGAAGTCGCGGGCGGTCAGAGGCCGTCCGTCCGACCACCGGGCTTCCCGGCGCAGCCGGAAGGTCAGTTGCAGGCCATCGGCCGATACTTCCCAGGAATGGGCGACGCCGGGGGCGAGGTTCCCGTCTGGACCGATGATCACGAGTCCCTCGCACAAGGCGCGAAGGATCCGGGCCTCGGGGATGCCGGTGATGATCTGCGGGTCGAGGTCCTGCGGATCCACGCCGACCCCGACGTGGAGGATCTTCGAGGGGGGGGCGCCGGCTTCGGCGGGGGCCAAGAGGACGAGGCCAATCGGGAGCCAACGGAGGAACACGCGCATCAGGTTGGGTGGGGGCAGCGTGCGCCCATCGGGGTTGCGGGCAAGAAAAAGGCCGGTTCCGCGAGGCGGAACCGGCCGTAGAGGGGTAGCGGGGATCGCTCAGGCGGTCACGACCGACACCGAGCGGTGGGCCTTGTCGTACTGCACGGTGCCGGCAGCGAGGGCGAAGAGCGTGAAATCGCGGCCGAGGCCGACGTTCTTGCCCGGATGGAGCTTCGTGCCGCGCTGGCGGACGAGGATGTTGCCGGCGAGGACGGACTGGCCACCGAACCGCTTCACGCCAAGGCGCTTCGAGTGACTCTCGCGGCCGTTGGTAGATGTTCCCTGACCTTTCTTATGCGCCATGACTTTGTTTCTCCTTAGGCTTTGATCGAGTTGATCTTGATGACGGAAAGCTCCTGGCGGTGACCCCGTTTGCGCTCCATTCCCTTGCGCTTCTTCTTTTTAAACACGATCACCTTCTCGCCGCGCTTGTTCTCCAGGATCGTAGCCGAGACGACCGCGCCCGGCAAAGTGGGCGTCCCGACCCTGAAGGCCTCGCCCTCACCGGCCGCGAGCACATCCTTGATCTCCACGGTGGCGCCCTTCTCGGTGCCAGGATAGCGGTTGACGGTTAGGATGTCACCCTCGGAGACAATGAACTGCTGGCCTTGGGTCTTGATCGTCGCTTTCATGGAGAAAAAGGGGAGTAAAGCGCTCCGGGAAAAGTTAAGGCAAGGCTTATTTCCAGCCGGATGCGGCCTGGAGCAGCCCGCTGCACGCCGCGAGCACTTCCGGCACGCTTAATGACTCGAGTCCGCCGGCCGCTTGCAGCGCGCGCACGTTCTCGGCCGGGGGCTTCCAGATTGCCGGATCCGTCGGCCCGAACAGGAGGAGGCTGGGTGCTCCAGCGCAAGCGGCCAGATGGCTCACGCCCGAGTCGTGGCCGAGGAAGGCGCGGGCGCCCGCCAGCCGCCGGAGCAGGTCCTCCAGCGGCGGCTGCCAGAGCAGGTCAAGTTCCCGGCCATCCACTGTCACGCGGTCCGCCCCGGCGGCACGGGCCGCGGCCAATGCAGCCGGCAGCGGCCGGGCAAGCTCGGCTTCACCGAGCAGAATCGTCAACGGTCCGGTAAGCTGGATGGCTAACTCCAGCCAGCGTTCGCCGGGCCAGTTCTTGCGCGCGGAGCCGCTGCCGAGATGAATCACGACCGGGCGCGGGCCCGGATCCGGCGCGGCGAGGGGCG
Organism: Verrucomicrobiota bacterium; assembly: GCA_016871775.1. GTDB lineage: Bacteria > Verrucomicrobiota > Verrucomicrobiia > Opitutales > Opitutaceae > ER46. The sequence goes on from VHCI01000002.1 coordinate 1,911, forward strand.
CCAGCGGATGGACCAACGCCCCGGGCGGCAGGCCAAGCTCCTGCAGCGGAGCGCAGAAGTGGGCGGCGGCGGGACCGGCGGTCGGGTGGGGCGCGCCCGCAAGATACCTTTGTCCCGGCCGCAGCGGGAAACCGGCGGCGAGTTCACCGGCCGGGTCCGGCTGGAAGTTCAGGACGAGGTCGAAGCTGCTGAGCCAGGCTTGGAGGTCCGGAGGCAGGGGTTCCCGTCCGTGCAAGGGCAGCCAGCGGGCGGACGAGGCGCGATGTACCCGGTCAAGCAGGCCGCGGGCCTGAGCGAGCGCGGCCGCGACGGGGTTACCGATCAGCTCGATCTCCGCTTCCGGCCAGCGCTGCCGCAGCAGCGCGATCGCGGGCAGGGTGACGAGGAAGTCGCCGAGGGCGCCGCTCCTAAGGATAAGCAGGCGGCGCATCGCTAGGGGGCGGGCGGTGCCCGGTCAGCGTGGCGACGCCGCGGCCCACCTTGAATTCGACGCTGAAACGAACCGGCAGCCGCCGGCGATTCTCAGCGATCCAGACGCGGACCGTGCCGCCGCGCCGGAACATCCCCTTGGGGGCGGTCTTCTCCATCCGGGGCTCCAGCACGCGGGTGGAGAAGGTGCCGAGCGAGGATGAGACGGTCTCGCGCCCGACGCAGTGGATCGTCAGCTCGTAGAATTCGTCGTTGAACAGCACCAGGGCGTCCCGCTGTCCGCCGGGTTCGAGGTTCCAGTCGCGGGTGCGCAGCAAGCCGAGGATCATATCAGCGGGATCGCCCGGAGGGATGGGCAGCGCGAGGGTTGCGTCGGTCGCGTCTTCGGGGGTCCAGAGGGCGTGGCCAGCCGCGTAGTCGAACGCGACGTGGTGGGCGCGCTGCTCGCCCCGCTGCCGGGTTTCCTCGCGCAGCCAGCGCAGCCGGCCATCGGCCAGCGTGAAGTCTGCGGTCGCGCGGGCCTCGAAGGGCAGCAGCATCCGGGCGAGGCCGAGGGTGCGGGTGTGGGTGAGTACTCGGAGACGCGGGCCGGCGGGATCCTCCCGTCGCTCGGCGCTGAGGCGGATTTCCCCGGCGCCCGGTAGCAGGGCCCAGGCGACACGGTATTGGAGCTCTTCTCCGGGCAGCACGGGCAGGGCGGAGACGCCGGGCAGGGCGGCGGCCGAGAGGAGGGCGGCGGCGATCAGGCCTCGCATACTCCAGCGGACGGGGCGGGCGCGGCGTTCATTGGCGGAGGCTGCGCGACAGGTCTGGCCGGTTCAACTGCGCTTGTCTCTCGGGATCGAACCGGACCTCGGCTAGGCGCCGGCAATGGGTAAGGGTGTCGATCTCGGCGGGGGTCTTGTCGGGCCGCAGCCGGACGATCCGAGGGAAGCGCAACGCGAGCCCGGAGTTGTGGCGGGGGCTGGCCTGGATCGAGTCGAAGGCGATCTCCAGCACCACCTGCGGCAGCACTTCCCGCCGACGGCCCCGCACGGCAGTCGTGGTGGCGAGAAAATGATCCGTCAGGCGCGCGATCTCGGCGTCGGTCAGGCCGGTGTAGGCCTTGCCGAGGACCAGCAGTTGGCCGGTGGCCTCCTCCCGGATGGCGAACGTGTAGTCGCTGAGCACGTCACGCCGCTTGCCGTGGCCCTGTTCCACCGCGACCACGACCACGTCGAGGGTGGCTCCGGCCCGCTTCAGCTTGAGCCAAGCCGTGCCGCGGCGGCCGGGCGAGTAGGGGCTGGCCGGGTCCTTGGCCATCAGGCCCTCGTTACCCCGGCGGCGAGCGGCGAGGAACGCGGCCTCGATCTCGGCCGCAGTGCCGGCCGCGCGTACCGGGGCGAGCAGAAGCGTGGGGGCGCGGCTGGCGGCAAGGAGTGCTTCGAGGCGCCGGCGGCGCTCCCGCAGCGGCTGCGCGATGAGGGGCTGGCCGGCGTGCCAGAGCAGGTCATAGAAGGAGAGGGAAACCGGGATCTCTGCGCCGAGAAACAGGTCATCGCCCCGGCGGCCGAGGCGCCGTTGCAGGTCGGCGAAGGGCAGCGCGCGGCCGTCCCGCCAAGCCAGCAGCTCTGCATCGCCAATGAAATCCTCCGGCAGGGTCGCCGCGGCCTGGGCAAGCTCGGGAAACTGAGCCGTCAGGAATTTGAGGTCGCGTGAGTATAGTTCCACGCGCTCACCCCGGCGGTGCACCTGACAGCGGATGCCGTCGTACTTCTCCTCGAGCCAGACCGGCGGTCCGAGGCGCGTAAGGATCTCGGCCGGATCAGCGGCGGGCGTCGCCAGCATGAAGCGCAGCGGCTGGAACGGGCGCAGGCCGATGGCCCCGAGGGTCCCGGCCGCCGCGTGGGCCGCGACCTCACCTAGGTCGCCTGCGAGCAGGTGGGCGTCGCGGACCGCCGCCGAGGGGTGCGCCCAAGCCTGGGCGACGGCGTCCTCGACCAGTCCCTCTTTCAGGCCGATGCGCAGGTCGCCCAGCAGCAGCTTGATCAGGTATTTGGCTTCGGTGGGCCCGAGTTGGATGAGCAGCTTTTGCACCTGCTCAAGCTTCGCCGCCGGCCCCCGCGCGGCGGCGATCGCGCGGAATCCCGCCGCCAGAGCCGGCAGGGTCAACCCCTGGTCGATCACGCCTGGTTCGCGGGTGCGCAGCGCCGCCTCCGCCGCGTCGCCGGCGTCCGGGAAACGCTGGAAACTGGTGCGGTACTGAGCCTCTGTCAGCCCCGTCCGCTCGAGCAGCGCGCGGCGCAGCAGCGCCCAGCCGACCCCGGTCTGATCCTCGCTTGCGGCCGGTCCGGTCTGGGCGCACGCGCAACGCGCGGCGATCGCGGCCGCGGATGGCGGCAGCGGGGCGAGGTACTCTGCCAGCAGCGCCACCTTGGCGTGGCGGCGAGGTTGGGCGGCAATCTGGTCCGCGACCGCGGCGAAGCGGGCGAAGGCCAGCGGGTCTGCCGCGGCAACATCCGTCACCGGCTCCGGGCCGGGAGTCACCGTCGCGGCCGGAATGGTGGCCGTGCTCCCGCACAGGGTGGACGCCGCGGAGCCCAGCCCGAGGTCGAGTTGGTTCTCTTCGCTCAGGGCCCACGCCTCGATCCCGCGCTCGCGGAGGGTCGCCGCAAAGTCGCGGGCGAAGCCGTGCAGGGTGTACACGCGTCGCGGGTTTACCTGTTCCACGAAGCGCAGGAGATCGTCGAAGTCCGCGTGGTCCGAGAGCGGGAAGGCGGCGTCGCATTGGTGGCGGTGGATCGCACCGGGATCCAGCGCCCAGCCGGTGACCACCGCCGTGCGGCAGGGACCGAGGCGCCGGAGGAAGGGCGAGGTCCGGGACTGGGGAGGGCAGAGGACGACGTGGCCGCGGACTTTGCCGGCGGCGTATTCCTGGTGGGGCGGCACGGCCAGCCCGAGTGCAGCGTAAACCTCCGTCATTCGACGCGTCTGCGGGTGCAGCATCACCGGCAATCCGTGCTCGGCCAGGGCCCAGAGCAACTCTTGGCTCTTGCCGAGGCTATAGGCGTAGAGCACTGGCGTCTCGCCGTCGTCGAGGGCGGCGAGGCAGAAGCCGGCGAGTGCCGCGATGACCTCGCTGGTGGGCGGGAACCGGTACTGCGGCCGCCCGAAGGTCGTCTCCATGACGAGCACTTCCGCGCGGGGCGTGGCGCAGGGTTCGGCGGCGCGGCCAGGGCGGAGCTTGAAATCGCCCGTGTAGAGGAGCCGGCCCCATTCCTGGTGCTGGAGCAGGCATTGGGCGGAGCCGTGGATGTGCCCGGCGGGATGGAGGCTGACCGCCACGTCGGGCGTGAGCGGCTCGGTCTGACCGAAGGGCAGGACATGCTCGCGGCGATCGCCGGGCATCCGGGTACGCATCAGTCGGGCGGTGCCCGGCGAGCATAGGATCTCCCGGTGCAGCGCGAGATGGTCGAAATGAGCGTGGGAGACAAACGAGCGCTCGCGGGCATGGCGGGCGTCCAGCCACCAGCCCACTTGGGGCAACCAGACCCCCTCCGCGTATTCCACCTGCCAGGCCATTAGGCAGTTTGTGCCTTGGCGGACGAAGCACAAGCGGCCCGCTCAACTCCCGCCCCAAAGGCGGACGCCCAGAAGGCCGAGCAGCAAGAGCGCCAGCAGGGCGACGCCGCAGAGCCACCAGTACCAAGCGAGCCCGTTGACCCGCGGGGTGGGCCGCGGCGGATCCGCGCGTTCTTCCTCCCAGGAGTGGTCGGGCAGGTCGAGGCCGTCGTGGACCGAGGTCTCCCGCCAGCCGGTACGCTCGTCGGCCCCGCACTCGGGGCAGGCACGCGCCGAGGGAGAAAGTCCGGTCCCGCATTGGGCGCAGGACGCGGGCGCGCGCGGCTCAGGCATGGCGGGAGCCGAAGTACTTGCGCCGCACCAGCCGCCACGCGGTGACGACAAAGGCGGTCAACGGGATCGCGAGGAGCATCCCGAGCAGCCCGCCCAAGGCCGTGCCCCAGAAGAAGACGGCGAAGATGATCGTGACCGGGTGCAGCCCGGTCTGGCGGCCCATGATGCGCGGCGTGAGCACCCAGCCTTCGATGGATTGGACGACCACCTTGATCAGCAGCACCAGACCGACCATCAGCCAGCCGCCGTCGGGGGCCTGGAAAAAGGCCAGCGGGAGGGTGACGGCCAGCCCTAGAATGGAGCCAAGGTAAGGGATGACATTGAGCGCCCCCAGCACGAGCCCAAGCGCGAGGCCAAACTTCAGGCCGATCAGGCTGAAGCCGAGCGCCAGCAGAACCCCCATCGCAAGCGCGATCAGCAGTTGCCCGCGGAAGAATGCCTCGACGATGGAAACGAACTCGCCGACCAGGAACACCACGTCCTCGCGCATCGCGGGGGAAAGGAACGGGAGATGTTCGCCGAGCCCGCGGGTGGAGAAGCCAGTGGCGAGCAGGAAAAAGAAGAGGTAGACCGGCACCACGGCGGCGCCGGTCAGGAAAGTCGCGGCGGTGGAGACCCCGCCGAAGGCGGTGCGGAGCGAGGGCCAGGCGTGGGCGAGCAGGACTTTTGCCTCCTCGATCGCCTTTCCCATTAGTTGGGTCCAGAGCGGCAGTCCGACCTCGCGATCCGCCAGCGCCCTACACTCCGGATGTCTCGCCTGGACGTAAACGCTAAGCTTTTCCGCCAGCTTGGGGAGGTAGGTATCCAGATCCACGATCTGCCCCAAGACCGCCGGCGCGGCCAGCAGCAGCGCGCCAGTCACGACCCCGGTGAAGAGCGCGTAAAGCACGATCACGGCGCCCAGGCGGCCAAGGCGCAGCCGCGCTTCGAGCCAGCCCACCCACGGGCGCAGCATCAGCGCAAGCACCCCGGCGGTGGCCAAGGGCCACAGGACGGATCCGAAATGCGCGAGGAGCCGGCCCAACGCGACCACCCCGAGCGCGAGCAGGGCCGCGATGCTCAGCACAGCGGAAAGAGTGAGGGCGGCGGCCGCGATCCGACGCTGGACGGGGGAGAGCAGGGGAGAGGGGTTCACGCGCGGACTGGATTGAGACTGAGCAGTTCCAGAGCGGGGAGGCAAATCTCGCGTTGACGCGCCCGAGCCACCCCGTGATTTTTCTGGGCACTCCGGCCGGCTTCCGCGGTCCACGCCGGTCTACCTCCCGCATGAAACGCCTCCGTTCCCTCGTTCTCGCCCTCGCGTTCACCCTCGGGGTGGCCTTCGCCCAGGACGAGGAGCGGCGCGCCCCCCCGATCGAGATCCCGGACTTCAGCAATCTCGACGAATACATCTATGAGCCCAAGAGCGTCGTCACGATGGGTTTCCGTTACCTGACGGGCGCCAAGACCCTCTTCTCGGGCAAGGGGAGCATTCCCCGCCCCAACGACCCTGGAGCGGTCACGGGCGCGAACCTGTCCCGGGTTTACCACGATGGTGCGGTACAGCCGGATGCACGGACCGTTACCCGACTGGACTCCAGCGGTAACCCGCTGATCGATCCGCAGACCAACACGGCGGCCTTCGACCCGATCGCGCCCGATGGCCGGACGAACACCTGGAATTACACCGATGCGAGCCAGCTCTCCCTGCCCGGTTTCGTACGCTTCAGCACGTATTCCGCGGAAATCGTTGATCCACGGGCCCGCGAGACCAAGGGTGGTGCCACCGCCGGGATGGACCTCGCCGTTTCCCGGGATATGGGAAAGTTTCTCGGGTCCCGGGCCGCTTGGAATCTCGTGGCCGGAGTCTCGATCAACGACCTCGCCTCATCGCGTAGCGACTTCGTCCGCGCCCGCATTAGCTCCTTGAGCGACTATTTCTCGCTCTATGGCGCCGTGCCGCCGGGCGCACCCTACTCCTCGCCCAGCACCTCATCCGAAAACGTTGTTGATGCGGTGGGCAATACTGTCTTGGGCGCTGATGGCCTCGCGCAGACCCTGAGCGTGGATACTTCCGTCTTGCTGGCCAACGAGCCGGCGGGACGTGTTATCAGCCAATCCGAGAATGACAGTAGCGTGCAGAATCGCTGGAAGCTGAAGGGCGCCTACTACACCTTCCGCACTGGGCCGTCCTTTTCAGTTTCCTTCAGCCCGCGTTTCCGGGCGAGCTTCAGCGCCGGTGCCGCGATGGTGTTCGCGGGCACGAGCTACACCGTCACGCAGACCCTGCAGCCGGAAATCGGCGCCGAGATCAGCAACACCAACTCCAGCGAGGCCTACAAGTTGCTCCCGGGATACTTTGCCGATGCTTCCCTGCACTTGGACCTGACCGAGCGGGCGGGCTTCTACGCGGGCGCGGTTTTCCAGTCGGCGGGCGACTATACCCACCGGTTGGGGTCTGAGGCTGCGAACTACGCCAGCAAGGTTGACTTGAGCAACCAGAACGGGGTGCGCGCGGGTCTTTCGATCCGCTTCTGAAGCGGCGCGCCGCGCGCGCTCAGCCGATGGATGGCGCCGCCTCCGCGGGGGGCGGTTGCAGGTCGGCGAGCACGGCCTCAACGTCGCGCAGCGATCCCGCGGGAAAAAACCCGTTCAGCCGGTGGATCACCTGCTGGATGATGCCGTCCGGGCAACTGGCCCCACCGGTGACGAGGATCCGCGGCTGAGCGGGCGGGCCCTCCGGCCAGAGCGGTCGACCCTCCAGTCGGCCCTGGCCGGCCCGATCATAGACGTAATGATCGATCGTGGCTCGTGAGGGCAGGTTGGCTTCAGACTGGATGAAAAACGCCCGCTCACCGAGCTTCTCCGCGCAGAGGCGGTAGAGTTGGTAGGTATTGGAGGAATTACGCCCTCCGATCACGAACGCCGCGTCCAGCGGTCCTTCGAGCGCCCGCGCGAGGGCATCTTGGTTGACCTGCGTGGCGTAGCAGAGGGTGTCCCTCCGACCGCCGCCCCCCACCCGGGAGTCGTCCCCGTGGAGCCGGCGGAAGGTGTCCCGGAGCAGTTCGATGATCGCGAGGGTCTCGTTCATCAGGAGCGTGGTCTGGTTGACCACGGCGACGCGCTCGAGGTGGCGTTGGACGTCAAAACCGGGGGTGTGCCGGCCGGCGAAGCGCTCGTGAAGGGTGGCGCGGACAGCCGGATCGGGCGAGGCGATGAGGGTGGCGAGGTCGCGGGCCTCGGCAAGGTCGCGGACGATGACCGCGGGGGCGTGGCGCCGAGTGTAGGAGAAGGTCGCCTTGGTCTCCTCGTGCTCGTGTTTGCCGTGGATGAGGACCGTGTAGCCCTCCCGGCCGTAGGCGCGGGCGGCCTTCCAGACCTTCTCCACCAGCATGCAGGTGGCGTCGTAGGCGCTCACGGCGAGGCCCTTGCGGACCAGACGGCGCTTGTCCTCGGCGGTGGCTCCAAATGCCGGAATGATCACGATGTCCTCGGGCGTCAGCGTGTCCCAGAGGAGCGGCGCGTCGGGTCGGTCGTCCGTGCGGTAGGGGACGCTCCGTTCCGACTGAAGGTAGCGCAGGCCGCGGCGAAGCAGGTCCTCATTGACGAACGGGTTGTGGATTAGTTCCGAGAGCATAAAGACCCGTCGCCCGGGATTGGCGGCGAGGGTCTCGTAGGCGCGTTCGATGGCGTTGCGCACGCCGAGGCAAAACCCGAAGTGGCTGGGGATGACGTAGGCGACGCAACCGAAGTCGAGGGGCACCGGGTCCGCGGCGCTGCGCTCGTGGCGGCGGGCCAGTTCCTTGATGGCGGTGCACAGCCGGGACTGGTAGAGGGCGGCTGCGGCGGGGTCCTGCGCGTAGATGCGGGGGTTGCGCTCGGCGGCCGGACGGAACTTGTAAATAAAGTCGTTTTCGCCCAAGTGGAGGTACGGGATGTCGGCCAAGTGTGGCTCGAGGGCGGCCACCACGGCGGCGAGGGAGGGAGCGAGATCGGCCGGGGAGGCCTCTAGGGTCGCGATGGGCCGGAAAACGACCTCCGGGTCTCGGGCCGGTGCGGCCACCTGCGTGAAAAGGACGCGGTGGCTGCGCCCCCCGGCGTTGACCGTGAAGAATTCCGCGGGGGGCGTGTGGTCCGAAAAGGAGGATTCCAACCGCTGGGTGGCCATCGCAAGGTCGCTGCCGGTGAAGGCGAGGCCCTGCTTGGAACCAAGGTGCCGCACGGCGAGCTGGTTGCCCGGGTTGAAGGCAAGGATCGCGAAGAGGACCGGCGGACTGGCGGGCGGCGGCATAGCGGGAATCTGGCGCCGCGCCCGCGATGCCGCAAGCGCGCGCGGCGGAGGCTGTGCGGCTCAGAGGGTCTGACGGCGGTCGAGGCTGCGGTAATGGATCGCCTCGAGCAGGTGGTGTTCCCCGACGGTCGCGCTGGCGTCGAGGTCGGCGATGGTCCGGGCGACCTTCAGGATCCGGTCGTAGGCGCGGGCGGAGAGGGTGAGGCGTTCCATCGCGTGCTGGAGCAGGTCCCCGAGATCGGCGGGCAGCGCGCAGTCGCGGCGGATTTGGGCGTGGGTCATCCGGGCGTTGAGGGCCGCGGTGGCCGTGCCGGCGAGGCGGGCGTGCTGCCGGGCCCGCGCGGCGTGGATCCGGCTGCGAATGCTGGCGGAGGCTTCAGCCGGCCGGTCCGCGCGCAGCTCGGCGACGCTCAGGGCCGGGGCCTCCACGTGCAGGTCGATGCGGTCGAGGAGCGGCCCGGAGATCCGGGCGCGGTAGCGTTGAATTTGGGTGGGTGAGCAGCGGCACTCCCGCTGCCGGTCGCCAAGATGCCCACAGGGGCACGGGTTCATTGCGGCCACGAGCATGAAGGAGCAGGGCAGGGTGACCTTGCCCGCGCTGCGGGAAATGGTGACCTCTCCGTCCTCCAGCGGTTGCCGCAGCACTTCAAGGGCGGAGCGCTTGAACTCAGGCAGTTCGTCAAGGAACAACACCCCCAGATGCGCGAGGGAAATCTCGCCCGGGCCGGGGATGGTGCCTCCGCCGAGCAGGGCGACATCGGACACCGTGTGATGCGGCGAGCGGAACGGCCGCGCCGGGCCCGTGGATTCCCCCTGCAGGGTGCGGCCCGCGGCGGAGTGGATGCTCAGGATCTCTAGCGCCTCCTCGGTCGTTGGCGCGGGCATCAGCGAGGGGATGCGTTTAGCCACCATCGATTTACCGGAGCCGGGAGGCCCCATGATCAACAGGTTATGTCCGCCCGCGACCGCTACCTCCACGGCGCGCCGAAGAGCGGGCTGACCCTTCACCTCCGAGAAGTCGAGGCCCGCGTTGGTCGCCGGCGGGTCGGGCGTCGCCCGCCGTGGCAGCGGATTGAGGCGCAGGCTACCCGCGAGGAACCGTGCCGCGGCATCCAGCGAGTCGAGCCGGTAGACCTCTAGTCCCTCCACAAGGGCGGCCTCCTCCGCGGAGGCGCCGGGCAGCAGGAGGCCTCGTTTACCCAACCGCCGGGCCAGCCGCGCCATCGCCAGCGCGCCCCGGACCGGACGCGTGGCCCCGGAAAGACTCAGTTCGCCCGCGATCAGCCAGGGATCGATCTCCGCGGCGTGGAGTTGCTGGGTCGCCAGCAGAATGCCGAGGGCGATGGGCAGGTCGTAACACGGGCCCTCCTTGCGCAGGTTGCCGGGGGCAAGGTTGATGGTGGTGCGCGTCCGGGGAATGCGGAACCCGCTGTTGCTGAGGGCGGAAAGCACCCGGTCGTCCGACTCCTTCACGGCCGCGTCGGGGAGGCCCACAAGGATGAGTTTGGGGTCACCGACCTCGTTGCTGTTGACCTCGACCGTGACGGTCTCGGCCGAGATGCCTTGGAGGGCAGCGGAAAGCAGGGTGGCAAGCATTGCGCCCCGAGCACGCGTCGGTCACGCGTGCGCGCCAAGGCCGGCTTGGCCCCGTTTCGCGGGGCAATTCAGCGATCCGGCAAGGGCCGGTGGCGGCGGCCGGTGATCCGGCCGGAGCCGGACTGGCTGCTGAGTTGCCGGATCTCTTCAAACTGGCGCTGAGTGATGAGGCGGCGCGGCAACCGCCGCTCGGCCTCGGCCACGAGCCGCGCGCGATCCTCCTCGCTGGGCTGGTGGGGTTCCCAGGGCGTGTGGTGCCCCTGGTGGCGGCGCCACTGGATGTTGCCCCCGTGCACAAGGGCCTTGACCTCATACTTGCCGGTTGCGGGATCCCGGTTCCACCAGCCGAACTCCATACCCATACCCCACCTCTCCGGCAAACGCGCCGGGCCGGCGAGCGTAAACTCTGCGCGCAGGCTTCGGGGATGGTAGTGCGAGTCCCGCCGCGCGACCGTGCGCGCGCAGCGGATGCTCCTTCACATCTACCGCCAGCGCAGCGAGGGAAGGGTGAAGGATCCGGTGCTGATAACCTCCTTCCCCTTCCCGGGGCGGCAGCAGCCCAGGTACTGCGTGCAGCCGGTCACGATGAAGCGCGGCGCGGGCCTATGCCAGGCGCCCAGATGGGCTGACCGGGCGGGCAAGACCAGCCGCGAGTGGACGATGAGCGCCCCCCGTTGCGGGGGCCTGGCGGTGTCGGCGAGAAAGCGGAGCAGCGCCCCCCAGGCCGGGCTGCCGGCGGGATAAAGCTGCGGGGTTGAAGCCGAGACGCGGCGAAATATGGCCTTCCAGTTGGCGAGGCTCCCGCGTATCCCGGGGGCGGCGTGCTGGAGTTCCTCCCGCAGCCGCCGGCGCACCGCGGGGGCTTCGTGGCTCCAAGGTACTAGGCTCGGGTAAAGGACATCCCCGTGCTCCACGCAGACCTCGCAGTGGGCGAGCTCGAGGAGGTGGCAAGAAGAGAGATTCGGATCGTGATTGCCTGTGATTGGGCGGGGGCGCATTCCGCGCTCCGCGCAGAAGGCGAAGAGTTCCTCGCGGCAGCGAGCGGAGTGTGGAGGCTGCACCAGGGGACGGGGGTCCCCGGTGTCGCCATTGAGCATTAGGTGATCCACCCACTGCAGCAGCGGGTAAAGTATCTCGAGGCGGCGCAGGCGGCCGGCGTAGTCGCCGTAATGGAGATCGTAAAGGCTGCGGGTCAGCCCCGGGGCCATCGGTCCACGGTGGCGGGGCGCCGGCCGCCCTAAATGGGACCCGCCAGCGCGGGCGGGGGCTTGCGGGCCTCGGCGCGGGAGGATTTGCTCGGGCGATGTCTCTTCGTGCGCTGCTGTTTCTGTTGCTACTGCCGGCCCCAGTTGGGGCCGGGGAGGTGGCGGACTGGGTCGCGCGGCATCGGGAGGCGATCGGGGGCGCCGACCGGATCGAGGCGCTGCGGTCCCTGCGGGCGGAGGGTACGGTGCAGGCGGGTGGGAGCGCGGTGCGCTTCCATTTCCTCGCGGCCCGCCCGGCGGCGGTGCGATTGGAGACCGAGCGGGGCGGCCGGACGCTGGTGCAGGCCACCGACGGTACCGAGCCCCCGTGGGAATTCGATACCGGCCAGTGGCCGCCGACCTACCGGGCGATGGCTCCAGCGGCGGCGCGCGTGTTCGCGGCCGACGCGGAGTTCGACAACCCGCTCGTGGCAGCGGCGGATCGCGGTTATGTTCTCGAGGACGGCGGCGAGGTTCAGGCCGAGGGCCGGCGTTGGCGGCGAATCCTTGCGACGCGGCGCCTCGTCGAGACTGTGTTCCTGTTCCTCGACCCGGAAACGGCTTGGCTGTCGCTCCGTCTGGAGGAGAAGGCGGGCCCGGGCGGCCGCAAGGTACGCGTCCTCACGCGTTACGAAGATCCCCGACCGGTGGCTGGGGTGCTTTTGCCGCACCGGGTGGTTCAGGTGGTCGACGGGATCGTCCGGCAGACCACGGTGATCACTCGGATGGAGGCGAATCCGGCACTCGAGCCCGGGCTGTTCACCCGGCCGCGTGCCCCGCCCGAGGCGCGCTGACGAGGAAGTTTGGGATTGCGCCGCCTCGGGTCGGGGGCTTCGCTCGGCTCCTATTCGTTAAAATTATGCAAGAACAAGTCACTCTGGAATGCACCGAGGCGAAGAAAGAGGGCAAGCCGGCCTCCCGCTACCTGACCTTCCGGAACAAGAAGACCGTCACCGAGCGCATCGAGAAGAAGAAGTATAACCCTCACCTCAAGCGGCACACCCTCCACAAGGAGATCAAGTAAGCGTCACGCGGACCCGCCTCCGCGGGCCTTCTTTGACGGAAAAGCCGGGTTGGAACCCGGCTTTTTGTTTTCCCCTCAGGCCTGCGCCCCGGGCTTCTCGATCGAGGGGGGCGCGAAGGGACTCGCGGAGCCGCCGGACACCCCGTGCTGCTGCCGCCGGGCCGCCCGCCAGCCCTCGCGATGCTTGCGAATCCAGTCGAGCAGCGCGCGCTCGAAGCCGATGTCGTATCCCAGTCGCTCCGACTCGATCCACTTGTGCTTCAGGATCTCCTCCCGCTCGGCCAAAAACTCCTGGTAAAGGCTCGATTGCTTCACGAACTCGCGGGAAGTCTGGGACTCGGGAGGTCGCTGCGACATGGACGGGTCGAGTCAGGCCGAGGGTTACAAGCCTGTCAATTCCCGTGGGGTAACCGTGAATAACCGCCTAGTTGGCCGCCGGCTTTGCCGGCAAACGTTGGAGCAGCTCTCGGCCGATCGCGGCGAACACACGCGCTGCCTCACCCTCCGGGTTGGCCACCACGACGGGCGCGCCGGCGTCGCCCCCGGCGCGGATTTCCGGGAAGAGCGGGACTTGGCCGAGGAGCGTGGTTTCGAGGCGTTCTGCTGTGGCGATGCCGCCGCCCGTGCCAAAGAGCGCGTGGCGTTGGCCGGAGGGATCGGTGAAATGGCTCATGTTCTCGGCCACGCCGAGCAGGGGCACGTTGACTTTGCGGAACATCAGCCCGCCCTTGCGGGCCACGTTGGTGGCCGCGGCCTGCGGCGTGGTGACCAGCACGGCCCCGTCCAGCGGCAGGGTCTGGACGAGGGAAAGTTGGGCGTCGCCGGTTCCGGGGGGCAGATCAATCAGCAGCAGGTCCAGTTCCCCCCAGCGCACGTTCTGCACGAACTGCTGGATAGTCTTCATGATCATCGGGCCGCGCCAGATGACCGGCGTATTGTCATCCACCAGAAAGCCCATGCTCATCACCTTCACTCCGTGGGCCTCCATCGGGATGAGCTGGGCATCGGCGCCGTCGCCCTCGACCTCGGGGCGCCCGCTCAGCCCCATCATCAGGGGCACGCTGGGGCCATAGATGTCGCAATCCATCAGGCCCACGCGGCCGGGCCTGCCCTCGGCGGCGAGCGCCCGCGCGATGGCGCAGGCGAGGTTCACCGCGAAGGTGCTTTTGCCGACGCCGCCCTTGCCCGAGGCGATCGCGACGGCGTGGCGGATGCCACGGGCGGCGGGTGCGTTGCCGGGCAGGTTCCCGGCCGCGCCGGGGTTAGCCGCTGGGGTGGCCTTGGCCGTGGCGGAGACGGCGATCTCCACCAGAATGTCGTTCACCCCCGGTTGCCCGCGCAGGGCCTGTTCCACGGCCGCCTTCAATTGCAGCGGAATCTGCGGGTCCGTGGTCGTGAGCGCGAGGGAGACCTTGACCGTGCCGTTCAGGATCCCCGCGGAGCGCACCAGCCCGAAGGAGACGATGTCCCGGCTGAAACCGGGGTATTTGACGAGTTTGAGGCGGTCCTGGAGTTCGGCGGGAGTCACGGTGCGGGTGAAGAGCAGTTAAGGGTTGTTATCGGGAGGGGGGGCGCAAATAGAAATGCCATCCTGCCATGGCCCTTTCCCGCCGTTACTTCCTCGCCTCCGGACTCGCCGCTGCCGCCGCCCCCGCCTTCGCGGGGCAGCCCTCCCGCAACATCGGTGAGGTGCGGATCGACGTCGATACCGCGACCGTGCCGGTGCGCGTCTCCGGCGCCACGCCGGATCTGCAGTCCTTGGCGCTCACGGCCTTCCGCGCGCACGGCCGTTACCGGCTGGTTTCGGCCGGGCAAGCCTTTGACCTGAAGTTTTCCCCCGCGGGCGCCAATCAGGTGCGGGTGGAGATCACCCGGGGCGCCGCCGCGACTCCCGTGCACGCTGAGGCGGTGGCCGGAGCCACGCCCCGCCAGGCCCTGCTTAAGGCCGCGGATATCGCGGTGGTGAAGACCAACGGCCTCGGCCTGCGCGGTTTTTTCACCGCCCGCCTCGCCTTCGTGTCGCGGCGCGCGGGTCGCGGGGACATCTACACCTCTGACCTTTTCCTTGGCGAGGCCCGCCAGATCACCCGGGACAACGCCCACGTGCTCAGTCCCCGCTGGTCGCCGGACGGCTCACGCGTCATTTACACCAGCTACTTCCGCTCCAACGCGCCCGATGTCTTCGTTTCCAATGTCTCCAGCGGGGCGCGCGAGACCCTGATCAGCTTCCGCGGCACCAATAGCGGCGCCCGGTTCAGCCCCAGTGGTCAGCAGCTCGCCGTGGTGATGACGGGCGAGGGGTCCTCCGAGATCTACGTGACTAACGCCCAGGGCCGCCAACCTTCGCGCAAGACCCGTTCGGACGCCGTGAAGTCCTCCCCCTGCTGGTCGCCCGACGGCAGCCAACTGTTGTTCGCGATGGAGCCTGGTCCGCAGCTGTACCAGATGCAGGCAACGGGTGGGGTGCCCCGCCGCCTCGCGCTGAACCTCGGCACCTACGCCGCGGAGCCGGATTGGAGCCGCACGGACCGCCACAAGATCGCCTGCACCGTCCGCGCCGGGCGCCAGTACCAGATCGGCGTCTTCGACCTGGCTAAGAGCGCGGGCAAGGTCGCCTCGAAAGCTAGCTTCGACGGAGTGGAGCCTTCGTGGCTCGCCGACGGCCGCCACCTCGTCTACACGGCGCGCGACCGGACCTCGAGCGTCCTGTGCGTGCTCGACACGGAAACCGGCAACAGCACGCGTCTCGGCACGCCGGACTCCGCCGCGCTGCAGGGGTGCGTCTGGACCCCCGAAATTTGACGGGTAGCAACGGATGCGCCCGGGCCGCCCAAGGGTGAGGGTTTGGGAATGAATCGTTTTGCGGGCCTGCTTTCCGGGCTGCTGATCTGGGCCGGCCCGGTCCTCCCTCGGCCGGCAGCCGCCCCAAGCCCGGCGGACCCGCGGGAGGGGGCGCCCGTATTCCAGACCGCGGCGGACCGGGAAACTGGCCTGGTCGCGGCGATGGTGGCGCGCATCGAGCTGATGCCCCAAGTGGCCGCGTGGAAACACCGCCGGGGGCAGCCTGTGCTCGATATTGACCGCGAGGCGGCGGTGTTGCGCGTCTGGCGAGCCGAGGCCGAGGCGCTGGGACTGGCCTCCCACTCGATGGAGGAGTTTCTCCGGCTCCAGATGGCGTGGGCGCGGCGCCGTCAGGAGGGGCTCGTCACCAAATGGCGGGCGGCTGGCGTGCTCCCGGCAGAGCCTCCGGACCTGAATACCGTGCTGCGGCGACGGCTGGACGATGCGGGCCGTGAACTGCTGGCGGCGGCTTTCCTAGCGGCCGGGGAAGCCCTGCCGGCTTCGGCCGACCCGTGGGACCGGCTGGCGGGCATCGCCGGGCTCGCTCCGGAGGAACTCCGCGAACTAAAGGCGGCGCGGGTCGCCTTGCGCCGGACGGGGACCGCCACGCTGGCGGGCTTGCGCCGCGTCGGGGTCCTCCGCGTGGGCACCACCGGCGATTACGCGCCCTTCAGTTCTGATGCCGGAGGCGTGCTGCGGGGGCTCGACATTGAACTGGCGAGGGATCTCGCGGACGCACTAGGCCTGCAACCCGTGTTTGTGCCCACGTCCTGGTCGGGCCTGATGGCGGACTTGCGCGCGCACCGCTTCGACCTAGCGCTCTCTGGCATCACCGTGACGGCGGAACGCGCCCGGGAGGCGGCCTTCTCCGTCGCCTACCTCGAGGATGGCAAGACGGCCATCACTCGCCGGGTGGACGCGCCGCGGTTCGGTTCCCTAGCCGCGATCGACCAACCCGGGGTGCGCGTGATCGTCAACCCGGGCGGGACCAACGAGCGCTTCGTCCGGGAGCAACTGCGCCGGGCGGAGATCGTGCTCCACCCGGATAACCGAACGATCTTCGTCGCCTTGGCCGAGGGCGGGGCGGACGTGATGTTCACCGACGGGATCGAGGTCCGCTTGCAGGCGCAGCGCGATTCCCGCCTCGGGGGATCTCTCGTTGAGCCCTTGACGCGGGCCGGCAAGGCGGTGCTACTGCCGCGGGGCGCGGAGTGGCGTGCGGCCGTGGACGCTTGGCTGGGCCCCTTGGTGGCCTCGGGCGCGGTCGCGGAACGGCTCGAGCGGGCCCTTGCGGAAGCAGCGGGCGAGAAGCGGTTTTGACTCCCGCGGCCCCGGCCTCATCCGTTCCCGCACCATGCTGCAGTCGCTCCGCATCCGGAATCTGGCCCTGCTCGAGGCGGTGGAACTGGAGTTCACCCCAGGTTTTATCGCCGTCACCGGTGAGACTGGCGCCGGCAAAAGCATCCTGCTCGGCGCTCTGAGCCTGCTGGCGGGGGAACGAGCGGACAAGACCGTGATCCGGCAGGGCGCGCTCGCGGCCGAGGTGGAGGCGGTCCTGCATTTTGCGACCCCGGAGCGCCTCAACGCGGTGCTCGAGGAACTCCAGCTGCCGCCGTGCGAGGAGGGCACGCTGCTCCTGCGCCGCACGCTCCCGCGTGACAAGGCGCCCCGGATCACCGTCAACGGCAGCCTGGCCACCCTCGCGGCGCTGCAGCGCCTAGGCGAGGTGTGGATCGACTTCCACGGACCCAGCGAGCCGCGGCGTCTCCTGCGGGATGACTGCCAGCGGGAGCTGCTGGACCTGTTCGGCCGCCACGCTCAGGACCTGACGGCGTATGGCGAGGCCTTCGCGCGCTGGCGCGAGCGGGCGGCCGAGCAGCGGCGAGTGGCGTCCGAGGCGCGGCTCGCGCCCGACCAGATCGACTTCCTGCGGGCCCAGCTCGCTCGTTTGGATCAGCTGGAATTGACGGCCGAGGCCGTCGAACAGTTGGAACGCGACCACCAGCGGCTGAGTCGCGCGCAGGAGTTGTCGGGTTTGACGGAGGGGCTGGGGCAGGGCCTGGCCGGCGAGGACGGAATCCAGCCCCGGTTTGCGCCCCTGTTGCGCTTGGCGCGGCAACTGGAGGAACTCGATCCGGCGAGCGCGCCGCTCGCCGGCCGGCTGGCCTCCTCGGCCGCCGAGCTGGCGGACCTGGCGGAGGAGTTCGCGGCCTTGGGTCAGACCCTTAACCTGGATCCCGAACAGGCGCAGGAGATCGAGCAGCGGATGGCGACCTGGCTGGAGGGGCGTCGCCGTCATGGCGGTGACTTGGCGGCGGTGCTGGGGGCCCGCGAGGAGATGCGGCGTCGTCTGGAGGTACAAGGGGATGTCGAGGGCGTGCTGGCCCGGTTGGAGCGGGAGGCGGCGGAGGCCCTGCGGGAGGCCCGGCGGCTGGCCCAGGCGTTGCGGGTCCGGCGGGAGAAGGCGGCCCGGGAACTGGTGCGGACGGCGGGCCGCGCGATCTCCCGGCTGGGTTTCGCCAAGGCGGATTTCCAAGTGCGGGTGACCTCCCTGCCGGAACTGGGCCCGGCGGGCGACTCCGGCGCCGAATTCCTCTTCTCCCCGAATGTCGGCGAGGCGCCGCTGCCCCTCAGCCGCATCGCTTCCAGCGGCGAACTGGCCCGGGTGATGCTCGCCCTGAAGACCGTGCTGGCGGATCTGGACGGCGTGCCGTTGCTGGTCTTCGATGAGGTGGATGCCAATGTCGGCGGCGAGATTGGCAAGGTGGTGGGCGAGAATATGGCGGGCATCGCCCGCGCGCACCAGGTGTTGTGCGTTACCCACCTACCCCAAGTGGCGGCTCAGGCGGCGGCCCACTTTGTGGTCACGAAGGACCAGAGCGGGGAACGCGCGGTGGTCCGCATCGAGCCGATCCACGAGAGCCGGAAGGCACGCGTCTTCGAACTGGCGCGGATGCTTGGCGATCGCCAAGCCCGAAGCGCCCAGCGCCACGCCGAGGAGCTGCTCGGCGCCTGAGCGCGCCGTTGCCGGTGTCTCAGCCCGCCCTCAGCGCGGAATGGAGGGGTGGGTCGAGCCCCGATGGCCCCGCCAGAGCCAGCGCGCCAGCGCGGGCATCACAACGATGGCGCCGACCATGTTGACGGTGAACATAAAGGTCAGCAGCAGGCCCATATCGGCTTGGAACTTGAGGTCCGAGAAGACCCAGGTACTCACTCCGATCGCGAGCGTGAGCCCGGTGAACACCACGGCGGCGCCCGCGTCCTTCAAGCCGCAGAAGAGGGCGTCCTCGAACGGCGCCCCCGCCTTCAGCTCTACATGGAGGCGGGCAAAGATGTAGATCCCGTAGTCCACGCCGATCCCCGCCCCGAGGGCCACGACCGGGAGCGTCGACGGCTTCAGGCCGATGTCGAGGGCGACCATCACTCCGTAGCCGAGGTAGCTCACGATCGCGAGCGGGGTCACGATGCAGAGCGCGGCGCGGACACAGCGGAAGGCGATCAGGCAGAGCGTAATGACGGCCCCGAAGACCCAGTACAGGATGGGTTTCTCCGCGGCGGCCACCACCTCGTTGGTCGCGGCCATCACGCCGGCGTTGCCGCTGGCCAGCTGGAACCGGGCCTGGGGCGAGTCGTGCCGGGCGGCGAATTCCTGCACCGCCGCCGTCACCTCGGTCAGCGTCTCTGCGCGGTGGTCGCGCAGGAAGATGAGGACGGGCAACACGGAGGAATTCGCGTTCAGCAGCCCGGTCGTGGTCTCGACCGGCGCGACGGCCTGCGCGAGGGCGTCGCGGTTGCGGGGCAGGATCCGCCACTTGAGCGATCCCTCGCAGAACCCCGCGTTAACTCCCTTTGCCACCCCGGCGAGCGAGACCACGGACTGCACGCCCGGCAGTTCCCGCATCCGCCCCTCGAACTCGTCCACCAGCGTCATCACCCCGTGGTCGACGCCCGCGTCGGGCACGGTCTCGACGATCACGCTGAGTAAATCCACTCCGATGGAGAATTTGCCCGCGATCAGCTGGCTGTCCTGGTTGTAACGGGAATCCGGCCGGAGCTCGGGGACGCCGGCCTGGGTGTCCCCGATGCGCAGCTCCTTGGAGAAGTGCACGGCCCACGCGCCGATGCCGAGGCTGACCAGCGCCACGGCGGCCGCCGGGCCAGGGGTCAGCGTGCGCGCGAGCCGTCCCCACGTGGCCTCGCCACGCTGGCGCCGGGCGGCGACCCAATCGGCGTAGGAGGGAGGCAGACGGAGGTAGGAAAGCAGCAGCGGCAGCAGGAAGAAGTTGGTGAGCGTAATCACGCTCACCCCTAGGCTGGCGATCAGCGCGAGCTCCTGAATGGTCGGGATTGGGATCACCATAATGGTGAAAAAGCCGATCGTGTCCGTGAGCAGCGCGATGATGCCCGGACCGATCAGCTGGCTGAAAGCCGCGCGCGCGGCCGCGGGGCCGTCCTGGCCCTTGAAGACCTCGTTGCGGAAGGTGCAGATCTTCTGCACCCCGTGGCTGACGCCGATGGCGAACACCAGAAACGGCACCAGAATGGAGAACAGGTCCACTCCCATCCCGAGGGCGGACACGATCCCCAGTTGCCAGATGACCGCCACCAGCGAGCACACGATGGGGGCGGCGGCCATTTTCCAGCGGCCCGCGTAGTTCCAGACCAGCAACGTGGTGACGACCAGCGCGACGGCGAACATCAGACGGATGTTGTCTGCCGCGGCGGTTACGTCCCCGGCGATCTGCGCGAAACCAATGATGTGCGCGGTCACCCGCCCGCCGGTCGCGGTGGCCACGCCCTCCCGGATCCGCTCCAGCCCCGCGGCCACGGTGGCATAATCGACACGCTGTCCGGTCGCCGGGTTGGTCTCGAGCAATTGGGCGCTGACGACCGCCGCGGTGAAATCGTGGGCCACCAACTGCCCGAGCCGGCCTGACTTGAGGATGTTGTCGCGCACGCGGGCGAAGGCGGCCTGGGTCGGCTGGAAATCCGCCGGGATCACGTTGCCGCCCGCGAAGCCGTCCTCGATCACCTCGATGAAACGGACGTTCGGCGTGAAGAGGGACTGCACCTGTGGTCGATCGACCGCCGGGAGGAAGGTCACCTCGTCCGTGACCCTCCGCAGCTGGACGAAAAACTCCGGGTTGAAGATGTCCCCCTCCCGGGCGACCAGGGCGACCAGGATCCGGTTGGCGCCCCCGAAGGCCGCCTGGTGCTTGACGAAGGTCTGGATGTACGGGTGCCCGCGGGGCAGGGACTTGTCGAAGCTGGCGTCGACGCTGACACCGAGCGCCAGCCAGAGCATCCCGGCGGTGAGCGCGGTGAAGAGCGCCACCAGCACGTTTCGGTGCCGGAACATCCAGACCGTGAAACGGTCGAGGCGCGCGGGGCCCGGGCTCATCGGAGGATCACGGGAGTGGCGCCTGCCTCGCCGAGCGCAAGCACGCCGCCGTCGGGGAGCTCAATCAGCTCGGCCACCGCGGTTGACGGCGCCCCCGGCACGAGGCTGAAGGTGCGCCCGTAGTCGCGGCTGAGGGCGAGGGCCCGGGGCGGCCCGCCGATGAGGATAAGGTTGGAACGCAGGCGGAGCCCCGTCGCGAGCAACCCGACGACCGGAGGGGCGATCTCCTGCCAGGTGTCCCCTTCGTCGGCGGAGCGGTAAAGGTGTCCGCGCAGTCCGTGCGCGATCAAGGTCCGGCGGTCGAGCGGGAGGACCCCGTGGAAGGAACCCTCGTACGGAGCCCTCAGCGGAACCCAGTTCAACCCCTCATCCCGGGAGCGGAGCAGGGTGCCCGACTCACCGGCGAGGAACAGCGTGCCGGCCGCGCTGCGGCTGATGCGGTTCAAATGGGCGTCGCCTGCGAGAACTTGGCGGCGCTCCCAAGTCGCTCCCCCGTCGCCCGTGGAGACGTAAAGCCCGTAAGCGCCGACCGCGATGGCGTGCCGGGAGTCCAGCGCGAGCACGTCGAGGAAGGAATCCTGCAGGTTTTCACCTTGGAACTGGCGGGTCCAGATGGCGCCGCCGTCGCGGGTGCCAAGCACCAGCGCATCGTGACCAACGGCCCAGCCGATCCAGGGAGCGCCGTCGGCGGTCGGCGGGGCGAGGGCCACCCCGGTGAGAGTGGCCCGGGTGGGGGATTCCACCCGGCGCCAGCCGGCGGTGGGAGCGCGAGAGACCCAGATGCTCCCCCTCTCCCCGACGACCACGGCGACGGAGCCGCTGACGGCGCCGTCGAGCAGGAGACCCTGGGGCAAGGAGGGCTCCCCGGCGTCCAGCAACGCGGGGAGGATACAGGCGGCGAGGCTGGCCGCGAGGGGAGCGCGGGAACGCATCCCGGCTTCAGCGGATGCCGTCGCGCCGCAGGGCCTCGGGGTTAAAGTCGGCCGGGGTGCGCTTGATGCTGAAGTCGTACATCCGGTTCTCGTTGTCGAGGCCGACGGCGAGGTAGCGCCCGTTCTGCAGGTCGTGGTGGACCTCGAGGGTGCTCCAGAAGGCCTGCACATCGTAATAATTGATGCAGTGGGCCTCGGACACGCGCCACAGCTGTCCGCGGCCGTCGTACTGGTCGGCC
Source organism: Verrucomicrobiota bacterium (assembly GCA_016871775.1). Lineage (GTDB taxonomy): Bacteria > Verrucomicrobiota > Verrucomicrobiia > Opitutales > Opitutaceae > ER46. The sequence goes on from VHCI01000002.1 coordinate 23,781, forward strand.
GCGAGGATCTGCCAAGAATCCTCGTCGATGTAAAAGGTGCGGCGGCTGTAGAGGTGGGAGGTACCGGTCTTGAGCTTGGCGTCGACCACCCAGACGCGGTGCAGCTCGTGGCGGGTCAGGTCGGGGTTGATGTGGTTGGGCTTGAGGACGTCGCCGACCTTCACGCCCTTGGCGTGGAGCTTGTAGGAGTTGTAGGGGACGAGCATCTCCTTCTTGCCGACAAGCGTCCACTCGTAGCGGTCGGGCGCGCCGTTGAACATGTCAAACTGGTCGCTGGTGCGCTGGCCGTCCGCGGCAGTGCCGGGGTTGTCATAGGCCACATTCGGGGCGCGGGTCACGCGGCGGCGGCCGGCGTTGTACACCCAGGCGCGGCGGGGCTCCTTGACCTGGTCCATCGTGTCCTGCGCGAGGAGGATGGTGCCGGCAAGGCGGGCCGGGGCCGTGACGGCCTGCTTGAAGAAGATCAGGGTGTTGGAGGACTCGAGCTCGTTGGCGGTGATGTCGGGCCGGGCGTAGTTGAAAAGGAACTCGTCCTCGAACTTAACCAGCTGGAAGCCGCCGCCGCGCTCGACCGCCGCCTGATCGATGTAGCGGGTCGCGGCGACGCCGCGGAAGCGGGTGAGTGAGTTCCAGAGGACCTCGAGCCCATTTTGCGGGAGGGGGAAGGGCGCGCCAACCGTCGCCCCGGCGATGCCGTTACCGCCCGAGACCAGCGTGGCGCTGGTGGCGTTCTGCCGCGTGGCGTCATAGACCCGCTGCGGATTGGAGGCGCTCCGGCGAGTGGGGTAGACGGTCAGCTTGTACGTCGGATGGGCCTGAAGCAGCGCCAGTTGCCCAGGGGTGAGCTGGGCTTGGTACTGAGCCGCGTTGGCCGCGGTCACAGTGAAGCGGGGCTGGTCGGCCGCGAATGGGTCAGGATGGTGCATCCCGGGCTGGTAGCCGGCGGGCGGGTTGGTGATGCCGCCGGTCCAGGCCGGGATCGTGCCGTCGGCGTTGCCCTTGGCTTCAGCGCCGAGGGGCGTAAGGTCTTGGCCTAGGCGCGCGGCATCGGCGGCGGAGACGGCCGCGCAGGCGGCGCTGGCCGTGGCGGCTAGGAGGAGGGCGGAGGAGAGAACGTTCATGGGACGGGGTCCGTGGGGGTTCAGAAGGAGTATTTGAGGGTGGTCGCGACGTAATCGCGGTCCGACAGCAGGTTGAATTTGCCGGCGCCGGTGAAGTTCACGTAGCGCAGCTCGAGGGACCAGGCGTTGCGGTAGGTGAATTCGACCGCGACGTTCACGCTCTTCCGGCCGGCGATGAAGTTGCCGAGCGGGAGCGGGGTGACGCCCTTGACGTCGTGGGTGAAGGCGAGGGTGGGCTGAAGGTTCACGTTCGGCAGCACGTTGTTGTAGTCGAGGCGCGCCAGCAGCTGGTAGCCCCAGGAGAACGGATCCGCGAAAGCGGACGTCGCAGTCGCGGGCACCTGCGGGAAGCCGGCCGTGTTCAGCGCGGCCTGCGAGCCGCCGGTGAAGGTGCCGGGGCCGTCGTAACGAAGGACATCCTTCGATGGCAGGTTCGCCCACACGCCGCCAACCTCGCCGAGGACGGTCAGCTGCTGGGAGCCGAGGGTCGGCCCGAAGACCTTGGTCAGCGTCGACTGCGCGGTCCAGACGCGGTGCCGGCGGTAGCCGCTGATCTCGCGGCCATACTGGCCGAGGTAGTTGCCCAGCTGGTTGGCGGACGCGAACTGCGGCGCGAGGGAGGAGAGCGTCGCGAACAGGAGCTCGACGTCATCGATCTGCAGCGGGACATCATTCTTGAGCGAAACCTCGCCCTGCCAGGAGATGCCGGAGCCGCCCAGGGAGGTGTTGAAGCTGAGGCCGAAAAGGTTGAGGTCCTCGGCGTACTCCGTGAAGTAACGCCCGGAGGCGGCCGCGGTGAGCAACGCGATCTGGCGGGCGCCGGCGATTGCAGCCTGGACCTGCGGGCTCTGGAGGGTGGCGATCTCGACGGGCGTGAGGGTCGTCGGCGCGAGGGAGGACTTCACGATTATCTGGAAGATCGCGCCCGCCTGGGCGGAGGCCTGCGCGGCCGGCAAACCACCGCGCATGAAGGCGGCGGTCAGGGGGCCGGTAAGGTTGGTGTCGATCGGCGTGGTGGGGGTGCGGGCGCTGATGATCGGGGAACGGCTGTTGTAGCGCGCGTAGTACAGGCCGAACTCGGTGTTGTTGAGGCCCTTGGCCAGGATGCGGGAGGAGACGCCGAACTGGTTGTAGTTGCCGGCGTCACGATCCTCGGCCCGGGAGATGCCGCCGATGGTGCTGCCCTGGTCGGCGATGCTGCCGAAGCCGAGCCAGACCGTGCGGCCGCCGCGGGTCGCGAAGTCGTTGGTCGAGAAGTAGGTGCCGGCGGGCTCCAACTCGTTCCGGCGGAATTCCAGCAGCCAGAAGGGCTCTACCGTGATCTCGGGCGTGAGGCCGATCGAGGCCTTCACCATATTCACCGGCAACAGGGCTTCCTTCAGCTCGGAGCCGGGTACCCGCAGCTTCGACAGGTCGGCCGCGTTGACAACGTTGATCCCGTTGGGGATAAAGGTGCTCTCGCCCAGACTCAGTACCTGCCGGCCGATGCGGAGGTCGAAGGGCAGGCCGCCGGCGACGTCCGTCTTCACCCGGCCGTAGAGATCTAGCAGCTGCGCGCCCTTGACCGTACGGTCGAGGGCCTGATCCGACAGCGGTGTGCGCAGGGTCTGGTCGGCCTTGAAGTCGTTGTACCAGTAGCCGCGGGCCAGCGCCCCGAAGTTGCCGTAGCGGACCTCAAGGTCGTGGTTGCCCTTGAGCAGCTGGGAGACCCATCCCTTGCCGTAGTTGAGGTTGCCGTCGTCGGAGTTGACCGAGTTCTGCGCTCCGGGGACGCCTTGGAAGGCGCTCGTGAAGCCGTACATATTCCGGTCCGGGTTCTGCAGCCGGTAGAGGCCGCCAAAGGAGAGCGTGGAGTCGAAGCTCACCTTGAGCTCGCCCTCGGAGAGCTGGAGGGCGGAGGCGGACGGCAGCGCGGCGGCAAGGCCGAGGCCGAGGACGAGGCCGGAAAGGATCCGGCGGGGCGGGGGCAGGTTCATAGTTGGATCAGGGTCGCGGCCGGTCCGGCACGGAATTTTCGCCGGCGATCGCGGGGTGTTAAAGGGTGTTAAAAGCCCCGAAGTCCCCGTCCCGCAAGGGCGAAAGCGCCTTGGCCCGCTATCTGGGCCATTCCCCTGCGGGGGCGGGGCGCGTCGGGAAACCGCTTTGCGCCCGCCGCGGAAACGTGCCTCGCTAGGGAATGACTTGGTCCGACCCGCCCCCGCTTTCCCGCCTCGAATTCCTCCAAACCGGGGCCGCCGCCCTGCTCGCCGCGGCGCCAGTCGCCGCCGTGGCGGCTGCTGCCTCGACGCCTGGCCGCGCCGGGATCATCGCGGCCGAGAACGCGCGCGAGGGATCGCGCGACTGGCAGCTGACCCGGGTCCGGGTCGACCAAGACGGATTCCGCTCCCCTGCAGTGGAGGGCTATTGCTCACGCCAGAGCGTGCAGGCGGGGGACCGGATCGAGGTGATGATCTCGACCAATCCGCCGCGGCCGGTGCGGCTGGAGCTGTTCCGAACCGGTTACTATGGCGGCCGCGGGGCACGGAAGGTAGCCGAGTTGGGACCGCTGGAGACCCGCACTCAGCCGACACCGACCCCGGGCGAAAAGAATCTCCACGAGTGCCGCTGGGAGCCTTCTGCCGCCCTCACCATCCCCGCGGACTGGGTCAGTGGGGTCTACCTCGGACGGCTCACCACCATCCCGGCGGCGGCGGACGAGCCCTACTGGCAGAGCCACATCGTCTTCATCGTGCGGGACGACCGCCCGGCGGACATTCTCTTCCAGTGTTCGGACAATACCTGGCAGGCTTACAACCGGTGGCCGAACCGCTTTTCTGTCTACACGCATCCCAAGGGAAACCAGGGCCCGTGGGCCGACGTGAGTTTCGACCGCCCATACGGCCGCGAGGCCCAGTGGAGCAGCGTGGTCAATGATCCGCGCACCGTGGGCTCCGGCGAGTGGCTCTGCTTCGAGTTCCCGCTGGCCTACTGGCTGGAACAGCACGGCTACGACGTCACCTATTGCTCCAACAGCGACCTGTTGACCCCCGACCGAGCGCTCCGCTGCCGCGCCTTTCTCAGCGTGGGTCACGATGAATATTGGGACATCCGGCAGTACCGAAGCGTGGAGCGGCTGCGCGACTCCGGCGTGAGCCTGCTGTTCTTGTGCGGCAACTCGGTGTGCTGGGTCACGCCCTTCCGCCCCGCGCTCGACGGCCGGCCCAACCGCATCATTTTCCGCGGCGGTCCCTTCGGCGGGGAACAATCTTACGCCCGCGAGCGGCACGAACGCCACGGGCCTTTTCCCCACCGCGGACCCGACGAGGGCCTTTTGATGGGGGCGCGCAACGTGGAGCCGATCAACGGTGGCGGCGACTGGACCTGCCGCCTGCCGGGGCATTGGCTCTTCGGTGGCACCGGGATGCAGGCCGGCGAGAGCATCCCCGGCCTTATCGGCTGGGAGTACCATGGGCAGCCGGCGACCGAGATTCCCGGGCTCGAGGTGGTGGCGGCCGGCACGGCCTGGGTCAGCGGGGTGCGGCCCCAGCAGTGGGCGGCCACCCTTTATCCCGGGCCGAAGGACAACTTTGTTTTCAACGCCTCTACCATCTGGTGGGCGCAGGCCCTGTCGTCGCCGCCCGGACACGTTCTGCCTTGGTCGCACTGGAGCCGCCCGCACGGCCCGGACGAGCGGGTGCAGCGGATGACGCGCAACCTGCTCGCGCGCGCCCTCGGACGCGAGGGGTAGGCCGCGAGCTCAGACGGTGCAGAGGCGCACCGCCGCCCGGAGCGAGGTCAGCGGGTCGCGGGTGGGCAGGAACTCCTGGCCGACGAAGCCCCGGTAGCCCGTCGCCTGGATGGCGCGCATGATGGCCGGGTAGTTCAGCTCCTGCGCGTCCTGCGGCTCGAATTCGTGGCGCCCGGGGTTCCCCGCGGTGTGGTAGTGGGCGATCCACGCGGCGTTCGTCTGGATGGTGCGGATGACGTCCCCCTCCATTATCTGCATATGGTAGATGTCATAAAGCAGCTTGAAGCGCTCCGAGCCAACGCGGCGGCACAGTTCGACACCCCACGCGGTGCGGTCGCACATATAATCGCGGTGGTTCACCCTCGAGTTCAGCAATTCCATTACGAGGGTCACGCGGTGCTTCTCTGCGGTGGCCACCAGGCGGCGCAGGCCGGCCGCGCAGTGCTCCAGCCCCTGCAAGTCGTCGAGGCCGTCGCGGTTGCCTGAGAAGCAGATCAGGTTCTCGAAGCCGGCCGCGGCGACCTCAGGGATCCGGCGTTCGTAGAGCGCGATCAGAGTCTCGTGGTGTTCGGGGCGGTTGAACGCCTTCGTGATGCCACCCACGGTGACCCCCGCGGCCGTCTTGCCGGTCGGATTGCTCACCATCGCGCAATGGAGCCCGTGACGGGCGAGGGTGGGGAAGTCCGCCGGATTGAGGAGTTCCACCGATTCGAGGCCGATCTCGCGGGCGGCCGTGCAGACGGCTTCCAGCGAGATGTCCTTGTAACACCATTTGCAGGCGGAATGGCGGATGCGACCCGGAGCGGGGGCGGGCGTGGCGGCTCGGGCGCGGAGCGCGGAGAGGCTGGCGGCGCCGGCGAGGGAGCGCAGGGCGTCACGGCGGGAGAGGCGGGGTTTCATCGGTGACGGTACGCTGCGGTGTCGGGCGTAGTTTTGGCAAGGTTGGAGCCGGGCTTGCGGCCGCGACTTGCGCCGCGCCGTGTCGATGCTACAAGCGAGCAATGAGCTCTGCCGTTACCCTCTCGCGCCGCACGTTAGTCAAGACGCTCGGATCCGGCCTCGCGGTCCTCCCGGGCGCTTACCGGCTCGCCGCCGCGCCCGTCGCCGGTACGCCCCAGCCCTTCACGCTGCCGGCCCTGCCTTACGCCTATGCCGCTTTGGAGCCGCACTTCGACGCCCGGACGATGGAGATCCACCACTCCAAGCATCACCAAGCCTACATCACGAGCGCCAACACGGCGCTGGCCTCCCACCCGGCGCTGCGGAACCGGAGCGCCGAGGAACTGGTGAAGGATCTGGCGGCGGTGCCGGAGGCCATCCGCACCGCGGTCCGCAACCACGTGGGGGGGCACCTCAACCACGCGCTGTTCTGGGATGTGATCGCCCCGCGAGCCGGCGGAGCCCCGTCGGGCGCTCTGGCGGCGGCGCTGCAGGAGCGCTTCGGCTCCCTGGACACGTTTCGTGCCCAGTTCACGGATGCCGCGATGAAGCGGTTCGGCAGCGGCTGGGCGTGGTTGACGATCAAGGCTGGTCGGCTCGAGGTCTCGTCCACTGCCAACCAAGACTCGCCGCTGATGGAGGGCGCGGTCCCGCTGCTCGGGCTGGATGTCTGGGAGCACGCCTACTACCTGCAGTACCAGAACCGCCGGTCGGATTTCGTCGCCGCCTTCTGGAACCTGGTAGCCTGGGAACGCGTCGCCGCTCGCTACACCGCCGCCCGCTGACGGCGGTGCGGGGCGTCCGTGGCGGTCACCGCTGGGTCGCCGGCGGCGCGACGCCGGAAAATTCCAGCCTATGGGCGACCTCCCGGTAGCCCTTCCCGCGCAATTCCTCGCGTGCCTTCGCCGCCGCCTTCTGCAGTTCGCCGGAAACCTCTGCGGAGAGCGGAGCAAGCTTGCCGGAGGAGCGGCAAATCACGTGATAGGTTTCCGGCTGTCCGAGGGTGATCTGGTAGAGTGACGTGCCCTCATGGATCACCGCGCGATGCACAAGGCCGCCGCGCTCGAAGGCCGCCATGCCCCGGTAAACGGTCACAAGATTGCAGGCCGCGGCCGGCAGGCCGGCGTGGAGGTGCTCGATCGAGACCGGGCTGGTCTGCCGGCAGAGGGCCGCAAGAATTTTCATCCTCGGCTGGGTGACTCGCAACCCAGCCGACTTGAGGCGTGACTTGGCGAGGATCAGGCGCGGGTCGGTCTCCATAGGGGACGAGGCGTTTTCAGCCGAGGAGTTTTCGGCGGTGGGCAGGGTGGGGGACATGGGCAATCGCGTAAGGCTAGACGCTGCAAAACGGTGGGGGTTGCGCTCGCGAAATTCACGCGGTGCGGGATTGCACCGCACCGTCCCGTGTGCCTATTCGGGCGGGTATCATGGAAACTCCGGATTTCAGCGAGGTGGTCGCGCTCATCTGCAAAGAGGACGCGCGTTTCGACCGAAAGGCTTACGAATTCGTGCGACTCGGGCTGGATCACACCGTGAAGGAACTCCAGAAAAGGGACGCGACGCGCGCGGGACGTTCCCGGCACGTGTCAGGACCGGAATTGCTCCACGGGCTCCGCGTCTACGCCATCGACCAGTTTGGTCCCCTGACGAAGACCGTCCTCAATGCCTGGGGCATCCACCGCTGTGCCGACTTCGGCGAAATCGTCTTCAACCTGATCGAGTACAATATGTTCTCGAAGACCGATCAGGATCGCCGAGAGGACTTCGGAGAGGTCTTTGAGTTTGAGGAAGCCTTCGTGAGACCATTCCTGCCCTCCCGCCACTCCCGCGGGGCCTCCGGTCCCCGGGCCCGGGGAGCAACATGAGGCCGCGCCGGTCTCCGGCGCGGCCGTCGGTGTGCGCCACCCCGGACACCGCTTTCCTGGAGGCTTTCTGGCGCGAGCCGGTGCAGCGGGTCGTGCTACCCAGCGGCGTGACCGTCGTCCTGAAGCCGGATGCCGCCGCGGCGCTGGCATCCGTGCAGGTCTGGGTTCGCTCCGGCAGCGTCCACGAGGGGACCCAGCTGGGCGCGGGCCTTTCCCACTTTCTTGAGCATATGCTCTTCAAGGGCACGGCGCGGCGCGCCGGGCGCGAGATCAGTGCCACGATTCAGGCCCACGGTGGGTATCTCAACGCCTACACGACCTACGACCGGACCGTGTATTACGTCGATCTGCCCAGCGAGCATGCGGCCGTGGCGATCGACGTCCTCGCGGACGCCGTGCTTCATTCCACGCTTCCGGAGGACGAGGTGGCGAAGGAGCGGGACGTGATCCTGCGGGAAATCGCGATGACGCGCGACGATCCCGACAACCGTTTGTGGGACGCGCTGTTCGCGACGGCCTTCCGTGAGCATCCTTACCGGCATCCCATCATCGGGCACCGGGATGTCTTTGCCGCGGTCTCTCGGGAAGAGCTGCTGGCCTACTACCGCGAGCGCTACGTGCCCGACAACCTGGTGGTGGTCGTGGTCGGGGATGTGGATGCGCCCGCGATCCTCGGGGAGATCGGGCGGCATTTCGGCTCGGTGCCACGGCGCCGGTCGGTCCCGGTGCTGGTTCCGGCCGAGCCGCGGCAGCTTGCCCCCCGGCGGGAGCATCGCGCCGAGGAGGTCGAGGTTTGCCGCTCGATCCTGGCTTGGCCTATCCCCGGTCTCAGCCACGTCGACGCCCCGGCCCTGGATTTGCTGGCCGCCGTTGTCGGTCACGGCGAGAGCTCCTTGCTGTGGCGGGAGGTTCGTGACCGTGCTGGCTTGGTCCACCAGATCGACGCGAGTGCCTGGAATCCCGGTTCGAGCGGCCTTTTCTGCGTTTCATATACCTGCGATCCGGGCAAGCGGGCCGGAGCCGAAGCGGCGATCCTCCGGGCGCTTCGCGGTTATCTGGGCCGCCCGGTCCCGGCGGCCGACCTCCGCAAGGCGCGGCGCCAGCTCGTGGTGGGGGAGATCAATTCCCGCAAGACGATGAGCGGCCAGGCCTCGCGGTTGGGCGCCGCCGAGGTCGTGGTGGGCGATCTCGACCACGGTCGCACCTATTTCGGCGAGTTGGCCCGGGTGACCGGCCGGACGCTGCAGGCGGTGGCGGCGCGCCACCTGACGGACTCCAGCCTCATCGCGGTTTCGACCGGGCCGGCTGCGGCCGGGGCCGGTTCCGCGGCGGTTGTAAGGCGGGCCGCGCCGCCGGATTTCACCGAGACCAAGCTCGCCAATGGCGCCCGTCTCCTGCTCCAGCCCGATCCGCGCCTGCCCAACCTGCACCTGCGCCTGCTGCTGCCCGGCGGGCCCCTTACTGAGGCTCCGGACCGGCGCGGGGCGACGGCGCTGCTGTCCACCCTGCTTACCAAGGACACCCAGCGCCGGACGGCGGCCGAGGTGGCGCGGGCGATCGAGTCCGTCGGTGGAGCTTTTTATCCCTTTTGCGGCAACAATAGCCTGGGGTTCGCGGTCGAGGTGCTGCCCAACGAGGCGGCGCTGGCGATGGAACTGCTGACCGACGCGGTCCTAGCGCCCGCGTTCCGCGAGGGCACCTTTAGGCTCGAGCGTGACGCCCAAGTGGCGGCGCTCCGTCAGGATGACGACGACGTTGTGACGTGGGCCCGCAAGCGGCTCCGGCGGCGTTTCTTCGGTGCCGACCCGCTAGGTTTGGATGCTTCTGGGGATATCCCCGGGGTCCAGGCGCTGCGGCCCGCGGACTTGGCGGTGCTACACCGGCGGTTGGCGTTGGCGGGCAATACCGTGCTAGCAGTGGCGGGGGACTTTGACCCCGCGGTCCTCCGGCGTCCCCTCGAGCGCCTACTTTCCCGGTTGCCGGCCGGCGGCGGGGCGGAAAAAGCGGTACCCCTGGTGCCGCTGCCGGCGGAGCGTGGGGCCTTTGTGGAGTTCCAGCCCCGCGAACAGGCGGTCGTCCTGCGGGCCTATCCCGGTCCGGCGTTGCACGCGCCGGATTTCTACACCGGCGAGGTGTTGGACGAGTGCCTCAGCGGGATGGCGTCTCGGCTTTTCGAGCGCGTACGGGAGGACAAGGGGCTCGCCTATTTCGTGCGTTCCGCGCGGGTGACCGGGCTGCGATCGGGGATGTTTTCCTTCCTCGCAGGCACCCAGCCGGGCAAGGAAGCGGAGGTACTGGCGGAAATTGACGCGGAGATCGCCCGGGTCGCTGCCGGCGGGGTGGAACCCGCGGAGCTGGCCCGCTGCCAAGCGCGGCTCAAGGCTGCGCGGCGACAGAGCCTGCAGACGCCGTCGGCCCGGGCGCTACAGGCTGGTCTCAATGCCTTGCAGGGCTTCGATCTCAACGACTGGCGGCAGTATGATGCTAAGGTCGAGGGCGTGAGCTCCGCGATGCTGGCGGCCTTTTCGCGGGAGCGGCTCCGCCCGGAACGGTCCCTGCAGTTGGTTGTACGGCCCGAGCCGGTCTGAAGTGGCGGTGTCCGGCCGCGCCAGCGGGGTGCCCTGCCGGCGAAAAAAAAGAGGCGACCCCTGCGGGTCGCCTCAAGTTTTCCGAAAGGCAGGGTTACTTATCCTTTTTCTTTTGGCCCGCGGCGTGCTCGGCTTTGGTCAGGAAGCCGTCCTTATCTGTGTCCAGCTTGGCGAAGCGGGACTCCGCCTTGGCGTTGCCGTTCTGCGCGGCGATGTACTCCATCTTGGAGACCTTGCCGTCCTTGTCGGTATCCATCGCGGCGAAACCGCGATTCCCCTTCTTCTCTTCAGCACCGACGAGGGTGACCGGGAGGCAAAGAACGGCGGCGAGGACCGCGACGGTGAGGTTGAGATGGTTCGTGGTGTTCATTCTTGGAGTATTCTCGAAGGCGCTTGGATTGAAGCACATGCTTGTTTTGTCAAGGTTACCCTTGATTTTGCCGGGCGCATTTCAGCGCTTGGCGGCGAAGCCGCCGCTCCATCGGAGTTTGTGACGGACGACGTTAAAATGGGAATAATTAGGGACTTGAGCTAAGGGCAGGCGCCGCCGCGCGAGGGCGATCTCGACTGGCGAATGCCCGCTGACCCGCAGTTTCCGCTGGCCGTCCATCGCCACCAGTAACCGTGAACCCGGGGAGCGGTTATGAACCCGGATGCGGACATCGTCCCGGAAGATGATGGCGCGGTTGCTCAGCGTGTGTGGGCAGATCGGCGTCATCACGATGACCCCTGAGCCGGGGTGGAGGATCGGTCCGCCGGCCGAAAGGTTGTAGGCAGTGGATCCGGTCGGGGTGGAGAAAATCAGGCCGTCGCAGAGGTAGTCCGTGACCAGCTCGTCGTCCGCAAAAACCTCGAGGCGCACGAGGCGGGAGTTCACCTCGTCCTTGATGAGCACGTCGTTGAGGGCGAGATCGCTGGTGCCGGGTCCGGTCGCGCAGCCGAGCATCGTGCGGTGATCGACCTGGAACCGGCCAGCGAGGAGTTCGGGGAAGCGGCCGCGGGCCTCCTCGGCGGAGAGTGTGGTGAGGAAGCCGAGGCTGCCGCGGTTGACGCCGATCAGCGGGACCTGCTCGCGTGCGGATTCACGGGCGGCGCCCAGGAGTGTGCCGTCGCCGCCGATCACGCAGCAGGCGTCCATCCCCTTGAGGTAACCGGACGGCAGTGGAAAACGGCTGGTCTGCTGGAGTTGCACCCCTTTGGCGCGCGCGACGGCGGCTAGCTCGCGGGCGAGGCCTGGCGCGCCGGCTTTGTTGCGGTTTACCACGAACGCGAGACGATGGATGGGTTTCATCGGGCTCTTTCAGGATGCCCTGCGGCGGAGGCACAGCAAGAACTCACGGTTGCCGTCCGCTCCCCGCAGCGGGGAGTCGATGGCCCCGCGATCTTCAACCCCGGAGAGCTGCGCGGCCGCGGTGCGCACGCGCGCCAGCGCCGCTTCCTGCACCGCTGGATCCCGGATGACGCCCCGGCCCCGGTCCACTTCCGCCTTGCCGGCCTCGAACTGTGGTTTCACTAGAGCGACGAGGGTCCCGGCCGGGCGCAGTACGGGCCAGACCGCCGGGAGCACGGCGGTGAGAGAGATGAAGGAGAGGTCCATCACGATCGCATCGTAATTGGGCCGGGGCAGGTCGGAGGCCCGGAGGTGGCGGGCGTTCACCTGCTCGAGGTTGGTCACCCGCGGGTCCGCCCGGAGCCGAGCGTGCAACTGGGCACGGCCAACATCGACGCAGGTCACGGCGGCGGCGCCGGCCTGGAGGACGCAATCCGTGAAGCCCCCGGTGGAGGCTCCGACGTCGAGGACCTGCGTTCCCTGCAGGTCGAGGGCGAAGTGGGCGAGGGCGGCCACGAGTTTCTCGCCGCCTCGGCTGACGAAGCGCGACGGCTGGGCGACGGTTACCTCAAGGTCCTCCGGCACGGCCCTGCCCGGCTTCTCGAGCCGCGCGGTGCCGTGGCTGACCCGGCCCGCGAGGATCAGGGCTTGGGCCCGGGCGCGGGATTCCGCGAGGCCCCGTTGTAGCAGCAGCTCGTCGAGGCGGACGCGTTTCACTTCCGTCCCTGCCGGGCGGGGCTCCAGCAGGTAGTGCGGCCGCCGATGGTGGCGCGCGCGAGCGGCTTACCGGTGCGCGGGCAACGGCCCCCGTCGCGCCAGCGGTGCAGGAACAGCCAGCTGCGGGGGATCCCGACGTTGGGGTCCGAGGGCAGGTGATCGCCCCTCCCGGCGATCGCCGCCAGGGCCTGGCGGCACACTTGCCGGCACTCGCGCCAGAGCCGGCGCACTTCGACCGGGGTAAGCGCGCCCGCGGGGCGGGCGGGTGGCAACGCCGCGCGCCAAAGGATCTCGTCCGCCATCCAGTTGCCCACCCCGGGAAACCGCTCCTGCTGGAGCAGCACCGCCTTCAGGGGGGCACGGCGCCGCCGGCGTAGGAACGCGGCGACGGCCTCGACCGTAAACGTCTCGGAGAGGATCGGCGGAGCGATGCGGCTCCACCAATCCGGGGCGGCCGGGCCTTCGTGGAACAGGATTCGTCCGAACATCCGCGGATCGCGGAAGACGAGGGCGCGCTCGTCCTGGAAGAGCACGAGGTGATCGTGCCGGCCGGGGGAGTGTGTTGCGGGCGCGGCGAATAGTTCCCCCGTCATTCCTAGGTGAATGCCGAGCCAGCCCGAGTCCCCGGCGCGGAACAGCATCTGCTTGGCGGACGTCTGCGAGGCGCCGAGCGGCCGGCCGGTCAGCGCCCGCTGCAGCGCCACCGCGTCCGTCCCGCGGAAAACCTTCCGGTCCGCGTTCACGTGCAGCCGGCGGATCACGGACCCGGTGCCGGCAAGCGCCCAGCGTTTCCGGTAAAATTCAACCTCGGCGAGTTCAGGCATCGTGGTGCCCCGCTCCGGCCGCCAGCGCGGCCACCAGCTCCGTCAGGCTCGGCCAGACCGGGGAGCCGGCCGGGAGCAGTTGCCGCCACGCCGCGGCGTCGCGTTGGCCGGTGCAGACGGCCGCGGTGCCGATGCCCGCGAGCCGGCCTGACTCAAGGTCGCTCTCGCGGTCACCCACCATCCAGCAGCGTTCCGGCGCGAGCTGATGGCGCGCCACGCATTCCTGGATGAAGCGCGGCGAGGGTTTGCGGTAGACCTGGGGGTCATCGGGGCCCTCCGGCGCAACGCAGATCGCGTCGAAGACCGGCCGGGGCAGCCCGAGCAGTTTCTCCAAGCGCTCGTTGCAGCGGTCGACGTCGGCGAGCTGGAACAGGCCGCGGGCGATGCCCGACTGGTTCGTGTGGAGAAACAGCCGCAGGCCCAAGGCGCGGGCCGCGCGGAGGGCTTCGGCCACGCCGGGGATCAGCTCGATGCCCGCCGGATCCGAGACGTAATGACGGTCGAAATTGAGGGTTCCGTCGCGGTCGAGGAACAGCGCCCCGCCCGCAAGCGGGCCGGTGGGCGGAGGCAGGTCGTGGAGGGTGATCATCGCCGGCCCACATAGGCCGTGAGCTCGGCCGGGGTGACCGCGGCCGTGCCCAGCTTACCCACCACCACGCCGGCGGCGGCGTTGGCGAAATGGGCCGCCTTTTCGAGGGAGGATCCGGCCGCCAGCGCGAGCACTAGCCCGGCCAGCGCCGTGTCGCCTGCGCCGGAGACGTCGAACACCTCGCGGGCCGCGGTCGGGATCACCTTGCGGACCTTGCCGCCGGTGCTGAGCAGCATCCCCTCCTCGCCGAGCGTCACGACGAGGTGCCGCGTCGCGTGGCGCTCGTGCAGGCGGGCGCAGACTTCGGCCGCGGGAAACGGGGCGTGCGGGGAGGGCTCGAGGCCCGCGAGCTGCAGCGCCTCCCGCTTGTTCGGGGTGATGAGGTCGAGGCCGTCGAAGGCGAGGCCGCGCCGCGGCTTCGGGTCGAGGGCGATCAGCTTGCCCTTGGCCCGGGCGAGGCGCGTGAGTTCGCGGAGCACGGTGTTGTTCAGGATGCCCTTGGCGTAGTCGGAGAGGATCACGGCATCGCAGGCGGCCAGCGCGGGGCCGATGAGCGCGGTCAGCGGTCTAAGGGGTACCTCGTAAGCTGAGGGAGCAGCCTCCCGATCGAGCCGGCAGAGTTGCTGCTGGCGCACGAGCACGCGCGTCTTCACGATCGTGGGTGCCCCCCCGGGGGTAGACACGGACTCGATGCCTCGTTCCCGGAGCAGACCCTCGAGGCGGCGGCCGCTCTCGTCGGCCCCGAAATGGCCGATGACCGTGCACTGGGCGCCCAGTGAGGCAAGGTTAAGGGCGACGTTCGCGGCGCCCCCCGCGGTCCAGGAATCGCGCGCGATGTCGATTACAGGGACGGGCGCCTCGGGGGAGATCCGGGTGGCATCACCCCAGATGTAATGGTCGAGCATCACGTCGCCCACCACGAGGATGCGCAGGCGCCGAAGGCGCCGCAGGAGTTGGGGCAGGTCGCGCATCGGGTCAGAATTGCCAGTCGTAGGAGTAGCGGGACAGCAAGCGCGGGACGCCCGTCGTGACGAGTGCGACGTCCTCGATGCGGCAGGCGCCAAGGCCGGGATAATAGAGGCCGGGCTCAACGGTCACGACCGAGCCTTCAGGGACGATGTAATCGACGCTGCCGCTCAGGCGGGGCAACTCGTGCACGGCCAGACCGAGACCGTGGCCGGTGCCGTGGAAGAAACCCACGGAGCCCGACTTCAGGTGGCGGGTGGCGAAGCCCGCGCGGGCGAACACGTTCACGCATTCCTGGTGAACGTCCCGCCCGTTGACCCCGGCGCGCAGCCGGCGCAAGGCAGCCCGCTGCGCCTCCCGCACGGTATGGACCAGCGCCTGCTGGCGCTCGTTGGCCCGGCCGCGCAGGAAGGTCCGCGTCATATCCCCGTGGTAGCCGTGGCGGGTCACGCGCGGGAAGATGTCCACGATGATCAGCTCATCCGGACGCAAGGGCCCATGTCCGCGCTCGTGCGGATCGCAGGCCTGGTCGCCGCCCGCGACGATGGTGTGGGCGGAGACGGCTCTGGCCTCCAGCACGGCCACCTCGATGGCCAGCTTGACGGACTCGCTGGTGACCACGCGGCCTCGGTGGTACAGGCGGCGGCCGCGGACCCTGCTCGAGCGCAAAATGCCCTCTGCCGCCGCGAGGCCGATGGCGCTGCAGCGGTTGCCCTCGCGGATCGCGGCGATCTCGGCCGCGGTCTTGATTTCCCGTTCCGGGAACAGTGCGCCCCGCGCGACCTTGAGCTCAAGCCCGAGCGCGGTCAGCTGCGTGTATAGGCCGGTGGGGAAGATGTCCGGAATCCGGAAACGCCGCTGACTCAGGTCGCGCGCGGCAAGCCGGATTACCTCCGCGGCGCCGGGCCGGCGTTCGGGCCATTCCCGTCGCGCCCGCTCCACGAAGGCGTCAAGCGGCTGCACGACGTCGAAGCGGGACGTGCGGCGAACGCGGCCGAACTCTAGGGCGCTCACGATGGCGTGGCGGCGGCCGCTGTGGCCGAAGCAGATGAACGGGTCGCTCATCTCGACCCCGCCATAGTAGAGGGCGTCCGGGCAGCTGTGGGTGTCCGCGTAAAGGAGCGGCGGGATTTCGGCGGTGGTTCCGGGCACGTCGAGGCGGGGATTGAGTTGCGGCGGCGTGGGGATTAGCCCTCCGCGCGTGAAAAACGCAAATCCGGTTTTGGCGCTCGCGCTGCTGGCGGTCTGGGCCGCGCTCGCGGGCTGCGGGCGGGGCAACTCCGGGGAGACCGCGCCGCCGGTCCCCAAGGGCGCCGCCGAGTTCTTCCCCATCGGCATGGGCGGGCGCACCGTGCGCCTGCAGCTGGCGGTGCGGTTGCCGGAGATGCAGCGGGGCCTGATGGAGCGCCGCGACCTCGGGCCGGACGACGGGATGATCTTCGTCTACGAGCGGCCCCAGCGCCTCAGCTTCTGGATGCGCAACACCCCCACGCCACTCGACATCGGCTTTTATCGCGCGGACGGCACGCTGGCGGAGGTCTACCCGCTCCACCCCTTCGACGAGACCCCGGTGGCCTCCCGCGCGGACGACCTTCAGTTCGCGGTCGAGGTGAAGCAGGGCTGGTTCCGCGAGCACGGGGTGCGGCCCGGCGCCAAGCTGGAGCTGGACACCCTGCGGGCGGCGCTGCGGGCGCGGGGGTTCGACCCCCGCCGCCACGGGCTCTAACCCTGCTCTTTCGGGATTTCGTTGTCGGTGCGGATGACTAGCACGGGGGTCTTCGTCTTTACCCAGACGTCGGTCTCCTTGAGGAACTTGGCGGGCACGTGCTCGATCGCCTCGCCGACGGTCTTCACCGGCAGCAGGCGCCCCTTCTTGGTCGTGTTGAAATCGTAGGCGGCGCGGAAGAGGCGGTCCTGCGTGGTCGCGACGCTCTCATTCTCCGGGATCTGTAGCACCCAGCCGACGAAATCGTGCTTCGGCAGGTGCTCGTCCGGGTCACTCACCAAAATCACGAACTGCTTCTTCACGGGAGGCGGTTTCTCCTCCTCGCCCGGGTCGGGTTGAACGGCGAGGTTCATCTCCTCGACGATGCGGCGGAGGATCGCCGGCGAGATTTCGTTCTTTTTCAGGATCTCGGCGACCTTGTTGACTTCAATCTTCGGCATAGACGTGGCGGCGAGCAAACACCCCCGGCGAGCCCCCGACCAAGCCAAATCGCGTTCCTCTTCTCGGGAAGCGCGAACTCCGCCCGGTCGGCTGGCGCGGGCTTTACAGCGTAGGTGCGTCGCGCCTTGTTGGCGCGATGAGCGTTTCCGAGGAGTATTTCGACGTGGTCGATGCGCGCGACGCCGTGATCGGCCGGGCTTCCCGGCGCGAGGTGCACGCCCGCGGGCTCTGGCACCGGGCCGTGCACGTGATGGTCTTCGATGCGGCCGGGCGGATCCTGCTGCAGCGGCGGTCCGCGCACAAGGACGTCGCGCCGCGGCTGTGGGCCTCCTCCTGTTCCGGGCACGTCGACTCCGGCGAGGAGTACGACCCGGCCGCGCTCCGTGAACTGGGGGAAGAGATCGGGGTTTACCCTCCGGCGGGAGCGGCGCCGGCGCGCTGGTTCCGGGTGGAGGCGTGCGAGGCGACCGGCTGGGAATTCGTCTGGGTCTACCGGCTCCGCCACGACGGCCCGCTGCGCCTCGAGCCGCGGGAGATTGAGGAGGCGGCGTGGCACCCACCCGCCGACGTCGACGCGTGGCTGGCCCGCGCGCCTGGGGACTTCTGCCCGTCCTTCGGTCTGATCTGGCCGCTGGTCTCGGGGCGGTTGGCGGCGGGCTGAGCCCCGGGTCAACCGCGGGCCCGGCGCAGTCGCCGTAGGTGGGGCGCGGTCGGGCTCCCTTTGCACCGCAGCAGCCCCTCTGGATCGCCGGCGTAGACGATCTCGCCTCCCGCCGGTCCGCCTCCAGGGCCCAGCTCGACGACGTGGTCCGCCTCGAGGATCACGTCGAGGTGGTGCTCGATGACCACTACGGTGTGCCCTTGGTCGACGAGCGCGTGGAGCACGCGGATGAGCTTCTCGCAGTCGCTAAGGTGCAGGCCGATCGTGGGCTCCTCCAGCAGGTAAAGGTTTCGCGCGGCCACCCCGCGGGCCCGTTCGCGGCGGCCGGGACTGCCCTGTGCCAGCTCGGTCACCAGCTTGAGGCGCTGCGCCTCGCCGCCTGAAAGGGTGTTGGAGCTCTGGCCGAGGGCGAGGTAACCGAGCCCGCAATCGACCATCAGCCGGCAGACCTCGCCAAGTTCGGCGTGAAAGGCGAACTCGCGGGCGGCCTCCTCGAAGGTGAGGTTGAGCACGGCGCCGATGTCGCGGCCCTGCCAGGTGACGTCCTTAAGCTCCGGGCCGTAGCGCGATCCCTGGCAGGTGTCGCAGGGCAGAAATGCGTCCGGCAGGAAGGCCATCTCCAGCCGGATGCGGCCCGCGCCCTCGCAGGCCGGGCAGCGGCCGCCCGTCGTGTTGAACGAGAAGCGCGAGGCGGTGTAACCGCGGAGCCGCGCCTCCGGCAACTGGGCGAAGAACGCGCGGATCAGGTCTAGGATTCCCAGGTAAGTGGCGGGAGTGGACCGCGGCGTCTGCCCGATGGGCGCCTGATCGACCTCCACCACCCGGCGGAAATCGGCGGCGCCGGTGAGCGAGCTAAAGGGGGGCCGGCCCTTTTTCCCGGGCGCGCCGCCGCCGCGCGTGAAGTCCCGGCCGGAGAGACGGTCCCGGCGGTCGGCAATGGCGCGGGATGCCGCCGGGTGCAGAAGGTCGCGGATGAGGCTCGATTTGCCCGCCCCACTCGGCCCGGCGACCACCGTCAAGCGGCCTAGCGGCAGCCTCAGGCGCACGTCCCGCAGATTGCGGAAACGGACCCTGTCGAGGCTCAACCACGCGCCCCGCGCGTTCGGCGCTGGCAGGGGGCGGCGGCTGCCGCGGAGCGGGTGGGGGATGCCCGCCGCGAGGAAGCGACCGGTGAGGGAGCGTGGATTCGCGCGGACCTCGTCGGGCGTGCCGCAGGCGAGCAGTTCCCCTCCGTGGATGCCCGCGCCCGGCCCAAGGTCGATGATCCGGTCCGCCCGCTGCATCAGCTCGTCGTCGTGCTCGACGACGAGCACCGTGTTGCCCTTGTCCCGCAGACCCTCAAGGGTCGCGATCAGGCGCTGGTTGTCGCTGGCGTGGAGACCGATGCTGGGCTCGTCGAGGACGTAGAGCACGCCGGTGAGGTTGGAACCGAGCTGCGCGGCGAGGCGGATCCGTTGCTGCTCGCCGCCGGAGAGGGTCGCGGTCGGGCGGTCGAGGGTGAGGTAGCCGAGGCCCACCCGTTCGAGGAAACGGAGGCGTTCCGCGATCTCCGGGCGGACCTCCGCGAGCACGGCGCGGCCGCGGGCGTCGAGCTCGAGGGCGCCGAGCAGGCGGAGGAGCTCCGCGGGTGTGCGCCGCAGCAGCTCGGGGAGCGACAGCGCCGGCTGGCTGCCGCGGAACGGCAGACGCACGGCTCGGCTGATCCGATTCAACCGCGCGCCGCCGCAATCCGGGCATTCCTGACCGTCCGCGGCGAGGGCGCCGGCGTCCTCGAGTCCCAGTTCCCGCAGGAGGCGCGCCGGGTCCTCCTCGCCTTCCTCCGCCGGCTCCAGCATCCAAGGCAAAATGCGCCCGTGCCCGCGACACAAGGGACACCAGCCGCGTGGCGAGTTGAACGAGAAATGCTTCGGCTCCAGTTCCGGGAAGGACTCACCGGTGGCGGCGTCGGTGCGGGTGGTCGAAAACCAGGAGAGCACGCCGTCCCGCGGCGTCAGGAGGAAGCAGGCGCCGCGACCCAGCGCCAGTGCGGTGTCGAGCGCGGCGGCCGGCGGGGGCGCGCCGGCCGCGCGGAGATCGGCGACCACGACTTCGATGTCGTGCTCGCGGTAGCGGTCCAGCCGCGTGAAGGCCTCCACGGGCAGCAGCTGCCCGTCGGCGCGCATCAGCGGGTAGCCCTGATCCGCGATCCAATCCGCGATTGGCTGGTGGTGGCCCTTCCGCCCGCGGATCAGCGGGGCGCAAAGGTAGAGGTGCCGGGCCCGCCGGGCCGCGGGGTGAGTCGTCATCACCTTGCGCAGGAGTGTGCGCAGGGCCGTACGCGCCAGGGGACGCACGGGGCGACCCGACTCCGGATGATGCTGCACGCCGGCGCGGGCGTAGAGCAGGCGCAGGTGCTGGGCGACCTCCGTGATCGTGGCCACGGTCGACTTGCGCGAACCACGGGTCATCCGCTGCTCGATCGCCACCGTGGGCGGGATGCCAGCCAGGCCCCCGATCGCCGGCCGCGGCAGCTGTTCGACGAACTGCCGCGCGTACGGCGACATCGACTCCATAAACCGGCGCTGGCCCTCCGCGAAAAGGATGTCGAAGGCGAGGGTTGACTTTCCGGAACCGGACACACCGGTGACGACGGTCAGCTGCTGGTGGGGCAGCGCGAGCGTGAGATCCTTGAGGTTGTTCTCGCGCGCGTCGGTCAGCCTCAGCTCAGCTGGGCGAACTGTTACGCGCGGCGCCGGCTCGGCGAGGAGACCTTCGCTGAGCGTTGGCCCAGCCTCCGACGCCAAGGCGGCGCGCAGGAAGGGCGCCGTCACGGTGGCGCTTTTTGCAACGTCCTCCGGCGTCCCCTCCGCGGTAATCCGCCCGCCGGCGGCACCCGCTTCCGGGCCCACCTCGATGATCCAGTCAGCCGCTCGGAGGACATCGGTATGGTGCTCCACGATGACCACCGAGTTTCCCTGCTCCACCAAGGTCTGGAGGACCTCGAGCAGCCGGGCCACGTCGTGGCGGTGCAGCCCGGTGGTCGGCTCGTCGAGCAGGAGCAGCGCCGGGGCCTGCGCCTCGCGATCGCGGAAGGCCGCGAGGTGGCGGACCAGCTTCAGCCGCTGCGCCTCGCCGCCGCTGAGGGTGTTGAGCGGTTGCCCGAGCGGCAGGTAACCGAGCCCGACGGCCTCGAGGCCGGCCAGCTTCCGGTGGATCGCGGGCTGCGTCGCAAAGACCGCAAGCGCCTCCGTTACCGTGAGGTCAAGGAGTTCGGCGATTGACCGGTCCTCCCGGCGCACGGCGAGCACCTCCGGCTTAAAGCGGCGGGTTCCGCAGGCCGGGCAGGGAACGAAGACGTCGGACAGGAACTGCATCTCGACGCGCTCGTAGCCGAGGCCCTGGCACTGGTCGCAGCGGCCCTCGCCTCCGTTGAAGGAAAACGCGGAGGCTCCGAGGCCCGCGGCCCGCGCTTCGGGCGTCGCCGCGTACAGCTCCCGCACGAGATCCCAAGCCTCGACGTACAGAACCGGCGTCGACCGCGGGGTGCGACTTAACGGGGATTGGTCGACCAGCACGATCTCCCCGACCGGCTGGTCGAGCGTGAGCCGGCGGATGACGGCGGGTTCCTCCGCTGGGAGGCCGCGCTGGCGGAGGAGCCCCTGGTGGAGCGCGGCATCGAGGAGCGTGGACTTGCCGGAGCCGGAGACCCCGCTGAGGCACACGAGGCGACCGAGGGGCACGCGCAAGTCGAGGTCCCGCAGGTTGTGCCGCGAGATGCCCTCCAGCCGCAGGCACGGGTGGCCGTCCGGCACGGGCCGGCGCGGCGGCGCCGGTGAAACTCCGGCGCGGCCAGATAGGTAGCGTCCCGTGAGGCACTTCACGTGCGTGAGCATCTCCGGGACGGATCCTTGAAAGACAATCCGGCCGCCACGCCGACCCGGCTCGGGTCCGACTTCGATGACCTGGTCCGCCGCCCGGATCACGGCCTCATCGTGCTCGACGACCACGACTGTGTTGCCGGCGTCGACCAGCCGGCGGATCACCCCGAGAAGGCGGTGCACATCGCGCGGATGAAGGCCGACGCTGGGCTCATCGAGGACGAACAGGGTGTCGACCAGCGAGGTGCCGAGGCAGGCGGTGAGATTGACCCGTGCGACCTCGCCACCGGATAGGGTGCGCGAGGGGCGGTCGAGGGTGAGGTGGCCCAGCCCGACCTCCTCGAGGTAACGCAGCCGGGTAAGCATCGCCGCGCGCGCCACCCCGGCGGCCTCCGCGGGCTTGGGTGCCTCGTCAGGCGCCTCTGCCAACAGGGCCCGCAGCTCCGTGACGGACATCTGGTAAAACTCGGGCAGGGTGCGGCCGCGCCAGCGCCAACAGAGGGCCTCGGGCTGGAGGCGGCTGCCCCCGCAATCCGGGCAGGGGAGCGCGGCGCGGTAGCGCGAGAGAAATACCCGCACGTGCATTTTGTAGGTGTTGCGCTCCAGCCAGCGAAAGAAGCCGTGCAGGCCGTACCACGCGTCGGCCCCGCGCGCGTCGTCGGCGCCGGGTTCACCCTCGAGCACCCAGCGACGCTGCGTCTCGGTAAGGCGGGAGAAGGGGACGTCGGTTGGCACCCCCTGCCGGCGGGCGCTGCGGAGCAGGTCGCGCTTCGATCCCCCGTACGCCTCGCTCTCCCAGCAGCGGATCGCCCCCTGCGCGAGGGACAGCGAGTGGTCGGGGATGGCAAGCGCGGGATCGAGTTCGAGGATGCGGCCGAAGCCGCGGCACCGCGGGCAGGCACCCAGCGGCGAATTGAAGGAAAAAAGCGACGGTGTGGCCGGGCGGAACACCCGCCCGGTGGCGGGGGAACGCAGCCCGCGGGAATGCCGTCCCGCGGACTCGAGCCGGCCCTGCTCTTCGGTGAACAGTTCCAGCTCGCCTCGGCCGAAATGGTACGCCTTCTCAGCGGCCTCGAAGAACCTCGCGCGCTGATCATCGGCAAGCGCTAGACGGTCTTGCGCCACCAGCAACTGATCGCCCTGCCCGAGCAGGGCGGGATCCGTCGCAAGCTCGGCTAGACGCCGCGCCTCCCATCCGCCACTGGTAAGCGGCAACAGGGCGCGTACGTAGCCCTGTGCCTGCAGGCCGGCGAGGATCTCGGCCCAGGTCAGGGCGGCCGGCCGGACCACCCGGAAGGCGACGACGACGGCACGGGGGGCGAGCTGGGCGCGCGCGTGCGCCCACACCGCGGACGGATGGTCGTCCCGAACCGGTTCCCCGGTCGCCGGATCAATGCAGCCGGCGACCTGGCTGAACCAGACTTTCGCGTAGTCGGTCAACTCGGTCATCGTCCCCACGGTCGAGCGGGAGGTGCGGACCGTGTTGGTCTGCTCGATCGCGATCGACGGCCGGATGTTTTCGACCCGGTCCACGCGGGGCGCGGGCAGCAATTCGAGGAACTGGCGGGTGTATGCGCTGAAGGTCTCGACGTAGCGGCGCTGGCCCTCTGCGTGCAGGGTATCGAAGACGAGCGAGGATTTGCCCGCGCCGCTCAGCCCGGTGACCACGACGAAGCGGCCGAGGGGCAGGTCGAGGTCGAAGCCCTGGAGGTTGTGCTGGCGGACGCCGCGGAGCCGGATGCAGTCCGGGGCGGGTCGGGAGGTGGGCGCGGAGGCGGGCACGCGCGGAGCAAGCGGGTCGCGCCGCCAAAGGCAACCGCGCTAGGAAATTTGGCGCGCTCAGCCGCCGGCGAGCGCGAGTCGCGCGCCCCCGGCCGTGATCGCTGCCGCGACCGCGGGGGCGGGCGGTGTGTCGGTCACGAAATTAATCCGCGGGCCGAACGGCGGGGTCAGGCTCAGCGCCTTGCGGCCGAACTTCAAGGCATCGAGGGCGAACACGGTCCAATCCGCCGCCTCGATCATCTGCCGCAGGGTGCTGATCAGCAGCGCGTTGTCGTTCCAGACGCCGCGCTCGGTGACCCCTGTGCCGGCGAGGATCGCGAGCTCCGCGCGCACCTGCTCGAGCGCGGCCCCGCAGGCGTGACCGACGGGCATTCCCTGCTGAGGGAGGATGCTGCCACCCGTGACGATCGTCTCGACGGCGCCGAAGTCCCCGAACAGGGCGACCACCGGCAGCGAGTTTGTGCTCACCTGCACCTGTTTTTTTTAGCAGGCGGGCCACGGCGAAGGTCGTCGAGCCGTCATCGAGGATTACGGGGGTGCCGGGGGCGAGCGGCTGCGCGATGACGCTGGCAATGCGGAACTTTCGGTCCGCCTAGCGCTGGATGCGGGTAAGGGAGTCGTTCTCGCGCGCGAGCGCGTCCCCTCCGACGAGCGACGCGCGCCCGTGATGCCACCGCCCCGCCCCGCGCGCCTCAAGGCCATCCAGGATGCGCCGCACCGTCGAGAGAGAGCCGCCGAAGCGCTGGCGAGGGAGAACAGGTCCGCGTACTTGTGCTCGCGCAGTTGGCGTTTGATCAGGTCGGTGCGCTGCTGGTTGCTCATTTTCCGGGGGAGGGGAGCAGCCGGGTGAACAGTTCCATGTAGGCCGCGACCTGGCGATCGGGAGCGAAGTTTTCCCGCGCGAACGCCCGCGCCGCCCGGGCGCGTCTGGCGCGGATCTCCGGGCCGGCGCCGAGACACTCGCGGAGGCGTTCCCGGAACGCTGCGTGATCGCCCCGCGGGATCATCCAGCCGGTCTCGCCCGGGACGAAGCATTCGGCGATGCCCTGCGCCGCCGCCGCGACCACGGGCAGGCCGTGGGCCTGCGCCTCGATGAGGAAGTTTGAAAGCGCCTCACTTCGGGAGGCGTGGACCGCGACGTCGGCGGCCGCGTAAAGCGGCGACGGGTCCGCGAGAAAACCGGGGAAGCGCACGCGTTCCACGAGCCCGGCCTCCTCCGCGCGGCGCCGGCAGGCAGCCAGTTCCGGACCTTCCCCGGCGAGCCACAGTTGCCAAGGTGGCGCGGCCGGGAGCTCCCGCACGATCTCGATCAGCTCCGGCTGATTCTTCTCTGGGCGGAACATCGCCACGCAGACCAGCACCTGCGCCTCGGGCGGCGTGCCGAGCCGCGCGCGCCATTCCGCGCGCCGCGCCGCTGTCTGATCCGCATCTGCCTCAAGCGGGAAAACCAGCGAGTTGGGGATCACGGCGACCTGTTCCCGCGCGAGGCCGTGCCCCTGCAGGAGTTGATCGCGCGCCTCGCGGCTGTTTGCAACCACGTGCCGGCTGGCGCGCAGCGTGCGGCGGAACCAAGCGGGCAGCGGCTTGCCCGTGCGCATCGTCGCCACCACGGGCGCGAGCGGGGTTAGCCGCCAGCCGAGGCAATTCGCCATCCGCCCCATCAGCAGGATCAGGTCCGGCTGCCGCGCACGGACCTGGCGCCTGAGCCCCGGGGCGAACCAGTCGAGGCCGAGGTCCCGGGGCTGGAGCGAGGCGTGGGTCACCGCGGCCGAGACGGTCTTTGCGAGCGCTCCGCCGGGCCGGAAGGTCATCAGCGTGACCGCGTGCCCGGCCGCGGCGC
The DNA here is from genome assembly GCA_016871775.1 of Verrucomicrobiota bacterium. Lineage (GTDB taxonomy): Bacteria > Verrucomicrobiota > Verrucomicrobiia > Opitutales > Opitutaceae > ER46. Next base: position 48,754 of record VHCI01000002.1, read on the forward strand.
AGGCGTTGGCGAGCAGGATGGATTGACGCTCCGTGCCGCCACTGCGCAGGTGATCCTGGAGAATGAGCAACCGCATCAGCCGGACGATGGGGAAGGGGCGGGCATTCGGGTCGTAGGTTGGGCGGCGCGTCGGCGTGAGGCAACCGCGGCGTCACGCGGTGGAGAATGCGTTTGACGGTTCCCGCGGCCGGCGTGACCGTGCGGAATGGCTGAAAGCGTTGACTACGATCTCATCGTCATCGGCGGTGGACCGGCGGGCTACGCCGGCGCGATTCGGGCCGGGCAGCTGGGCAAGAGGGTCGCCTGCATCGAGGAGGAACGGGCCGGGGGCACTTGCCTGAACTGGGGCTGCATCCCGACGAAGGCGCTGCTGAAGAGCGCCGAGCTCTACCGCACGCTGCGCAAGGCGGACGCCTTCGGGCTGCGCGTGGGCGAGGTCGGATTCGACTTCGCCAAGGTGATGGAGCGCTCCCGCGGGGTGGCCGGCCAGATGGCCAAGGGCATCGAGTTCCTCTTCCGCAAGAACAAGGTCGACTATTTGGTCGGCCGGGCGCAGGTCGCCGCCCCGGGGATGGTCGAGGTCACCGAGGGCGAGCACAAGGGCCGCTTCCTGCGCGCCCGCCAGATCCTCCTTGCCACCGGCTGCAAGCCGCGCCGGCTGCCCGACGTGCCCGTCGACGGCGAGCGCGTGATGACCTCGCGGGAGGCGCTGGTGCCGCGCGCGCGGCCGCCGGCCTCCCTGGTGATTATTGGCGCCGGGGCGATCGGCGTGGAGTTCGCCTATTTTTACAGCGCCTTCGGCACCAAGGTCACGTTGGTTGAACTCCTGCCGCAGCTCGTGCCGGTCGAGGACGAGGAGGTTGGCCGCGGCCTGCAGCGGGCCTTCGAGAAATCCGGCATCACGGTGCACGTCGGCACCAAGGTCGAGGGCATCGTCGTCGGGCCAGACCGGGTGGCAATGAAGCTGGTTCCGGCTGCGGGCGGGGCGGCGGCGAAACTTGAGGCCGAAAGCCTGCTGGTCGCCGTCGGGGTCGCACCGAACCTCGAAGGCGCCGTATCCCCCAAGGTGCGGATCGAGCTCGACCGAGGCTACGTGAAGGTCGACGACCGCTACGAGACTGGCGTGAAGGGGATCTACGCGGCGGGCGACATCATCGGCCCGCCTTGGCTCGCGCACGTGGCCACCTTCGAGGCGATCCAGGCCGTCAACGCGATGTTCGGTCACGCTCATCAGGGGCGCGTCAAGGTCTTCCCAGGCTGCACGTACTGCCAGCCTCAGATTGCGAGCACGGGCCTCACCGAGAAGGCCTGCCGGGAGAAGGGGCTGGCCTACAAGGTGGGCAAGTTCCCGTTCGCCGCCTCCGGCAAGGCTGTGGCGGCGGGTGACGCCGAGGGCTTCGTGAAGGTCATCACTGACAGCGCCACCGGAGAAATCCTTGGCGCACACATCCTCGGCAATGAGGCGCCAGAACTCATCGCCGAGTACGTGCTGGCGATGAACCTTGAGGGCACCGTCGAGGAAATCCATCGCTCCATCCACGCCCACCCCACGCTGAGCGAGGCGCTCGCGGAGGCTGCCGCCGCCACCAGCGGCGAGGCGATCCACATTTAAGGTCTTGGGCCGCGCTCGGGCGGAGGCGTTGCCTGCGCACGGATGCCTCGCCCGGCGGCGCCCCAGAGATCAGTTGTTGAAACGGAAGAGGGCGACGTCGCCGTCTTTGAAAACGTACTCCTTGCCCTCAAGGCGGTACTTTCCAGCTTCGCGCGCGGCCGCGACGCTGCCTAGGTTCACAAGGTCCTGATAGGATACGACCTCGGCCTTAATGAAGCCCTGCTCGAAATCGGTGTGGATCACGCCTGCGGCCTGCGGGGCCTTCCAGCCCTTCTTGATGGTCCACGCGCGCACTTCCTTCTCGCCAGCGGTGAAATAGGTCTGCAGCCCCAGCAGTTGGTAACTGGCACGGATCAGCCCGGAGACCCCCGAGTCCGCCACCCCGAGGTCGCGCAGGAAGGCGCGGGCCTCCTCCGGCTCAAGGTCGATCAGCTCCGACTCGATCTTCGCGCTGATCGGCACATAGGCGGCATCGTGATGGGTGCGCACGAACTCCGCGACCTGCTGGACAAACGGGTTGCGCTCGGCGTCCGCGAGGTCTCCCTCCGCGACATTGCACGCGAAGAGTACGGGCTTGGCCGTCAGCAGTTGGAACAGCTTCAGCTGCGCTTTCTCGTCCTCGGTCGCCGGCAACAGGTTCGCGGTCCGGCCGGCGTTGAGGTGCGGCTCAAGCCGCTGCAGCAGGGCCAGCTCGGCCTGCGCCTCCTTGTCCCCGGACTTGGCCTTTTTCTGCGTCTTCTCGATCCGCTTGGTGACCGCGTCGAGGTCCGCGAGGACCAGCTCCGTGGTGATGACCTCGATGTCCCGCACCGGCTGGATCCCGCCCATCGTGTGGACGATGTCCGGGTTCTCGAAGCAGCGCACGACCTGCACGATGGCATCGACCTCCCGGATATTCGCGAGGAACTGGTTGCCGAGGCCTTCGCCCTTGCTGGCGCCAGCGACCAGGCCGGCGATGTCGACGAACTCGATCGCGGCGGGGACGACCACGTTGGTTCGGGCAATCTTCTGCAAGGCAAAGGCGCGTTCATCGGGCACCACTACGACGCCGACATTAGGGTTGATCGTGCAGAAGGGGTAGTTGGCGGCCTCCGCCTTGCGGGAGCGGGTGAGCGCGTTAAAAAGCGTGGATTTGCCGACGTTGGGCAGGCCGACGATGCCAGCTTTGAGCATAGAGGGGCGAGGGAGGGCTTGGAAGCGGGGCTTGACAAGCTGATTGTGGAGCGGTGTTTTATTCGCTTTTTCCACGACAGAAACGCTCCGCAATCTCCCAGACATGGCCCTTAAAATCCGTCTTACTAAGGTCGGCTCCGTCCACCAGCCGCTGTACCGTGTGGTCGTCGCTGAAGCCCGCTCCCGCCGCGACGGTGCGGCGGTCGAGAACCTGGGCACCTACACGCCCAAGGCGAAGGGCTCTCCGGTCAATATCAACCTCGAGCGGGTCGACTACTGGCTGAGCAAGGGTGCTACGCCGTCCGACACGATGCACGCAATGATCAAGAAAGTCCGCCGCGCCACCGTGGCCGCCGCGAGCTGATCCCGCCCCCCGAACCTGGATTCTCCGCCCGGGCCCCGCGCCCGGGCGGTTTCGTTTCCGGCCCCCGCCGATGCCGCTCCTGGTCGATGTGATTACGCTGTTCCCGCGGATGCTGGACGGGTTCCTTGCCGAGAGCATTCTCGGCAAGGGCATCGCGGCGGGCAGCCTCTCGGTACGGGTCCACGACCTGCGAACCTGGACCACGGACCGGCACCGGACGGCAGACGATCGCCCCTTCGGGGGCGGCGCTGGGATGGTGCTGAAGCCCGAGCCGGTCTTCGCCGCGATCGAGCAGCTGCAGACCCCGGGCTGCCGTCGGATCTACCTCACCCCGGATGGCCGGCCCTTCTCGGCGGGGCTCGCGCAGGAGCTATCCCGCGAGTCCCACCTGATTTTCCTCAGCGGCCACTACGAGGGGATCGACCAGCGCATCCGCGACCGGGTCATCGATCAGGAGATTTCCATCGGTGATTACGTGCTCACCAACGGCACCCTCGCCGCCGCGGTCGTTATCGACGCTCTCTCGCGCTTCATCCCGGGAGTGCTTGGTCAGGAAAAGTCATTGACGCACGAATCCTTCAGCCGCAGCTTGCTCGACTTTCCTCAATACACGCGTCCCGCCGAGTTCCGGGGCATATCCGTTCCCGAGATCCTCCTCTCCGGAAATCATGCCGAAATCGAACGCTGGCGGAACGCGCGTCAGTCAGAAAAAACCCGCCAAGTCCGGCCCGATTTGCTCAAATAATCAAACGCCATGAACCCGATCATCCAGGAAATCACCGCCAATCAGGTGAAGAAAGACGTCACGCCTTTCAAAGTCGGCGACGGCGTGCGCGTCCACACCAGGGTCCGTGAGGGCGACAAGGAGCGGGTCCAGATTTACGCCGGCATCGTGATCGCGCGGAAGGGTCACGGCATCCATGAGACCTTCACGGTGCGCCGCCTCAGCTACGGTGAGGGGGTCGAGCGGGTGTTTCCGGTGAACTCGCCGAATATCGAGAAGATCGAGGTGGAGCGTGAGTCGGAGGCGATGCGCGCTCGCCTGTACTACCTGCGCGGCCGCACCGGCAAGGCCGCCGTGGCGATTAAGGAGAAGGACCGCGCCGCCGAGATCCACGCCCAGCACGAGGAGGAGAAGGCGGCCAAGGCCGCCGCCGCCGCGCCTCAGGCCGGGGCCTGAGCCCGGCGCCCCCTAGGGGGAATGTCCCGCCTGCAGGTGAAACCGTCGCCGACCGGCGACGGGTCTTGCTCCCCTGCCACCGTACTTCAAGCTTTCCCGGTCGCGGCACGAGCTTTAGCCCTTGCCGGTTTCTGCTCATGATGCTCCAGACCCTGCTCCTCGGCAAAGCCGCCAACCAAGCCCGCGGGCTCGCGATCGACGCCGTGCACGCCTGCTCCTCCGGGCACCTGGGGCTGCCGCTCGGCGCGGCCGAGATCGGGGCTGTCCTTTTCGGACACGCGCTGGTGCACAACCCCGAGCGCCCGCGGTGGATTAACCGCGACCGATTCGTCCTCTCGGCTGGCCACGGGTCATTGTTCCTTTATTGTTGGCTTCACCTGAGCGGTTACGACGTGCCGTTGGAGCAGGTGCGGAATTTCCGCGTCCTGCACAGCACAACCCCTGGTCATCCGGAATTCCGCGAGACACCCGGCGTCGAGTGCACTACGGGTCCCCTCGGGCAGGGCATCGGCAATGCCGTAGGGATGGCCCTCGCCGGGCAGATGGCCGCCGCTCGGCTCAATACCCCGGAGCACCCGATCCTCAACTACCGCGTGGTCTGCCTCGCTGGCGACGGCTGCATGCAGGAGGGCGTCGCGATGGAGGCCGTGGCCTTCGCGGGGCACCAGCGCCTCGACAACCTGATCCTCATCTATGACGCCAACGCGGTCACGCTCGACGCGATGGCGGACAAGACCCAGAGCGAGGACACGGCGCTCCGCTTCAAGGCGCTGGGCTGGGAGGTCCAGTCGGTCGACGGTCACGCGATGGCCGATTTCCTCCGCGCCTTTCATCGGGCTCGCAAGGCGCGTTCCGGACGCCCCCAGCTGATCATAGCGCGGACCGAGATCGGCCGCGGCATCCCGGAGGTCGCCGGCACGGCGAAGGGTCACGGCGAGGGCGGGGCCAAGTTCGCCGCTGCAGCGCGCGCCGGCCTCGGCCTGCCGGCGGAGGAGCACTTCCACGTCAGCGAGGACGTCCGGGCTTATTTCCACGGACACCGCCAGCGTCTGATTCGCGTCTGCAACAAGTGGCACCGGCAGTTCAAGGCTTGGCGCGAGGCTAACCCGGACCGGGCCGCGTTGCTCGACGGGGCGGCCCCTGAGAAGAGCCCGTCCGCCGAAGAACTCTTGGCGTTGGTGCCCGCGTTCGCCGCTGACGCCAAGCTCGCCACGCGGGCCGCTGGGCGCGACGTGCTGCAGCCGCTGGCGGCGCGCCTGCCGATGCTGATCGGCGGGAGCGCCGACCTTTACGGCTCCACCCTGAACTACCTCGCGGCCTCGAGCGACTCCGAGCCGGGCAATCGCGGGGGTCGCAACGTGCGCTTTGGCATTCGGGAACACGCGATGGCAGCGATCGCCAACGGCATCGCTTATGACGGCCTCTTCCGGCCGAGCATCGCCACCTTTCTGGTGTTCGCCGATTATGCGCGGCCTGCGATGCGGCTTGCGGCGCTGGCGCGGCTGCCGGTGGTCTACATTTATACCCACGATTCCGTCGGGGTGGGCGAGGACGGGCCGACCCATCAGCCCGTGGAAACCATCGCCGGGCTCCGGGTCATCCCGGGCCTCGATCTGATCCGTCCCGCCGATCCCGAGGAGACCGCCGGCGCCTACGCGGCTGCGCTATCCCGGGTCGATGGCCCCACGGTGCTGGCGTTGTCCCGCCAGGTGCTCCCCACGCTCGCGGTGATCCCAGCCGACACCCGACGTCAAGGTGCGCTGCGAGGAGCCTACGTGGCCGTCCGCGAGCAAGCCCCGCTCGAATGCATCCTTCTGGCCACCGGCAGCGAGTTGCAGCTGGCCCTCGAGGCTGCGCGGATCCTGGGACCAGGTACCCGGGTTGTCTCGATGCCGAGCACCCAGCGTTTTGACCGTCAGCCGGCGGACTATCGCGAGGCGGTGCTCCCGTCGTCCTGCCGCCGCCGTGTCGCGGTGGAGGCCGGTGTCACGGGCGGTTGGCACCGCTTTGTGGGGCTCGATGGCCACGTGGTGGGCATCGACCGGTTCGGGCTGAGCGCCCCCGCGCCCGTGGCCTTCCGCGAGCTTGGCCTGACGGTTGAGGCGGTGGTCGCCGCCGCCCGCGCGGGCTGAGCCCGCCGCGCCCAACGAATGCGGGTTGCGCCCGGGCCTGCCCCGGGCAGGCTCCCTAATTCCTCCCATGCTGAAAAAGTTTCTCCTCCTGCTCACAGTGTTCGTGGGCGTGTCGCTCGTGCTCGGCGCGGCCAAGGCGAGCCAGATCAAGAAACTCGCCGGTGCCCCGCGCATAATGCCGCCAGCGGGGGTGTCCGCGGTCGTCGCGCGGACCGAGGAGTGGAGCTCGTCCCTCCACGCGATCGGCACGCTGGCCCCGGTGGCCGGGATGACGGTCGCCGCGGACGCGGACGGCATCGTGGTTCGGGTCGCCGTCGAGAACGGGGCGGCGGTGCGCGCCGGGGACCTTTTGGTGGAGCTGGACAGCTCAGTCGAGCGGGCGCAGCGGGAGGCCGCGCGGGCCCGGGCGGAGTTGGCGCGTGTCAACATCACCCGCCAAGAGGAACTGTGGCGGCGTAAAGCGATCGCGAAGCTCGAGTACGACACCGCAGTCGCCGCCTGCAAGCAGGCGGAGGCGGACGTCGCGGCGCTAGACGCGGTGATCGCGAAGAAGCAAGTGCGGGCGCCCTTCGCGGGGCGCGCCGGAATCCGATTGGTGAATCCGGGGCAGTACGTGGGGCGCGGGGCTCCCTTGCTTCCGCTGCAGCAGCTGGACCCGATGTACGTGAACTTCAGCATCCCGCAGCGGCATCTGCCCGACCTCGCGCTCGGGCGCCGGGTCGCGCTCCGGGTGGACGCCTTTCCCGACGCGTCCCCGTCGGGCGAGATCACGGCGATCAACGCTACCGTGGACGCGGCCACGCGGAACATCACCGTGCAGGCCACGGTGGCCAACCCGGGAGAGAAGCTGCGGGCGGGAATGTTCGTGCGCGTCGAAGTCGAGCTGGCCGAGGCGAAGGCGTTGATCGTCGTGCCGGCCACGGCCGTGGCCTATGCGCCTTACGGCAATTCGGTCTTCATCGTGGAGAGGATGAAGGGGCCGGACGACCAGGAGTACCTTGGCGTGCGACAGCAGTTCATCGAGGTGGCCGTCCATCGTGGCGACTTGGTGGCCGTAAAGGGCGGTGTGAAGGCGGGCGAGCAGGTGGTGACCGCGGGAGTCTTCAAGCTCCGCCACGGGGCCCCGGTGCAGGTGAACAACGCAAACCAGCCGCCGGCGAGCGCGAATCCGCGCCCGGCCAATTCCTGAGAACCGAGCCCGCCCGCCGATGCAAGAGCGCAGCTTCACCGATGTTTTCATCCGCAGGCCGGTGGTGGCCCTCGTGGTCAACATCACGCTGCTGGTGCTCGGGATCGTTTCTTTCTACCAGCTGAACACGCGGCAGTACCCGCGGAGCGACAGCGCGGTGGTCAAGATCAGCACGGTCTACTTCGGTGCCAGCGCCGAGACCGTGCGCGGCTACATCACGACCCAGCTGGAGCGGGTCGTCGCCAGCGCCGATGGCATAGAATACATCGAGTCGGAGAGCCGGGCGGGCTTCAGCCTGATCAACGTCTACCTGCGCCTGAACTACGACACGAACGCCGCACTGGCGCAGATCAGCGCGAAGATCGACCAGGTTCGCAGCGAGCTGCCCCCGGAGGCCGAGTCGCCGACAATCAGCGTCGAGACCAGCGACAACCAGTTCGCGTCGATGTACATCAGCTTCTACGGGGACCAGCTCGCCCCCAACCAAGTCACCGACTACCTCAACCGGATGGTTCAGCCGGCTCTCTCCGCGGTCAAGGGGGTGCAGCGAGCGGACATTTTGGGTGGCCGGGTGTTCGCGATGCGGGTCTGGCTAAAGCCCGACGCCCTCGCGGCCCACGGGATCAGCCCGGCGGAGGTGCGGCAGGCGCTTGCCAGCAATAACGCGCTCGCGGCGGTGGGCTCCACGAAGGGGACGACGCTCTCGATGAGCCTGGTCGCGAACACGGATCTGCGCAGCGCGGCCGAATTCCGCGAGCTCGTGGTCGCGCGCCGCGGTGACACCATCGTGCGGCTGGCCGACGTGGCGGAAGTGGTCCTTGGCGCTGAGAGCTACGACGACGAAGTCCGTTTCGCGGGCGAGAGCGCGACCTTCATGGGGATCTGGGTGCTCCCCACTGAGAGCACGGCGGAGGTGGTCAAGCGGGTCCGGGCGCTGCTGCCGACGATCGAACGCGACCTGCCCGGGGGTCTGCGGATGCGCGTGGGTTACGACGCGACCAAGTACATCGACGACGCTCTACGCGAGATCCTGCGCACTCTGCTTGAGACGCTTGTCATCGTGACCGTGGTGATCTTCCTGTTCCTTGGCTCATTCCGCTCCGTGATCATCCCGCTTGTCGCGATGCCGCTCTCGCTGCTCGGCGCGCTGGCGATGATGCTGGCCTTCGGTTTCACCCTCAATCTGCTCACCCTGCTCGCGGTGGTGCTCGCGGTGGGCATTGTGGTCGACGACGCGATCGTGGTGGTCGAGAACGTGGAACGGCACATCCGGGCTGGCCGGACGCCGTCCGATGCCGCGCTGCACGGGGCCCGGGAACTGGTCGGACCGGTGATCGCGATGACGATCACCCTCGCCGCGGTTTACGCGCCGATCGCGTTCCAGGGCGGCCTCACCGGTGCGCTGTTCCGCGAGTTCGCGCTGACCCTCGCGGGCGCCGTGGCCATCTCCGGCTTCGTGGCCCTCACGCTCTCGCCGATGATGAGCGCCCAACTGCTGCGCGGCGGCGCTTACGGGGAGCACGGGCTCGCCGGCCTGACCAACCGCCTGTTCGACCGCCTGCGGGACGCCTACGAGGGCGTGGTGGGTATGATGCTCGCTCCGCGCGCTGACCGTGGCGCGGCTTGGACCCTAGCGGCGTGGTCCCTCATTGCTTGGCTCCCGCTGTGGCCCGTCGTGGCCGGCGCGGTGTGGCTCCTGTTCGGGACGGACGGGGTCAAGGCGGCCGCGATACCCGCCGCGGCCGGCCTCCTCGGGGCCAGCGTGTTCGGCGCGGTCCTGATCTTCGCTTTCGACCTTGCGCTCGGCCGCCGTTACCGTGCGGCGCAGGTTGTGCTGGCCGGCTCAATGCTGCTCACGGCGCTGCTTGCGCCCTTCTTCCAGTTTGCCCAAAGCGAGCTCGCGCCCAAGGAGGATCAGGGTGTCGTCTTCAGCATTTTGGTCCCATCGCCCACGGCCACCATCGAGCAGAACTCCGTCTACGCCCGCGAGGTGCAAAAGATCTACGAGTCTGTGCCTGAGTATGACGCTTCGTTCCAACTGACCTCCGCCAACTTCGGGATCTCCGGGATGATCCTCAAGCCGTGGTCGGAGCGCCGGCGGACGTCCGTCGCGATCGGGGATTCCCTGCAGGCACCCGCGGCCGCGGTCGCCGGGGTGAACGTCATCGTCAACACCCCGGATCCCCTGCCCGCGGGCGGGCAGTTTCCGATCGAGTTCGTGCTCCGCTCGACCGCGGAGCACCGCGAGATGCTGGAAGTGGCCCAGCAGCTGGTGATCCACGCCAACACCCAAGCCCCTGGCGCGGGCGGCCCGCCGGTGTTCTATTTCGCGGACAAAGACCTGAAGTTCGACCTGCCGCAGGCGGAGATCGAGATCGACCGGGAGAAGGTCGCCGCGATGGGCCTGAGTCTGGTCGACGTTGCTCGCGACCTCGGCTCGATGTTGGGTGGCGGCTATGTCAATCGCTTCGTCAACGACGGCCGCAGCTACCGCGTCATTCCCCAAGTCGAGCGCGGCCAGCGGCTCAACCCGGAGCAGTTGTTGAATTACCATATTCGCGGCCCGCAGGGGCAGTTGATCCCGCTGGGAACGATCGCCTCGATCCGCGAGACGGTGCAGCCCCGCTCCCTCAACCGGTTCCAGCAGCTCAACTCGGTCAAGATCACGGGGGTGGGGCCAAGTATCGACGCGGCGCTGCGGAAGCTGGAGGCAAAGGCGACGGAGATCCTCCCAGCGGGCTATTCGATTGATTTCGGCGGACAGTCGCGCCAGCTGCGGACCGAGGGCAAGGCGCTGGGCAAGGCGGCGCTGCTCGCGGTGCTGCTCATCTTCCTCGTGCTCGCGGCGCAGTTCAACAGCTTCCGCGATCCCTTCATCATCCTGCTCGGCTCCGTGCCGCTTGCGATCGTCGCGGCGATGCTGCCCGTGTTTCTGGGCGCGAGCTCGCTCAACATCTACTCGCAGATCGGGCTGATCACCTTGGTGGGCCTGATCTCCAAGAACGGGATTCTGATCGTGGAGTTCGCCAACGGGCTCCAGCGCGAGGGGTTGGGGAAGCTTGAGGCGATTCGCCGGGCTTCCGCCACGCGCCTTCGGCCGGTGCTGATGACCTCCGCCGCCACGGTTTTTGGGCACCTGATGCTCATCTTCGTCACAGGCCCCGGCGCCGCCTCGCGCAACAGCATCGGCTGGGTGCTGGTGATCGGGATGGCGGTCGGGACCATCTTCACACTCTTCGTCGTCCCCGCCTTCTACGCGCTGATCGCCCGGGAGCTCGCGCCTCGCCCGGCCGCGTCCACTCCTTTCGCATGACCTCGTCCCGCCTCCCGCTGTTCCGGGCCCTGCGCCGCGCCGCAGCGGCCCTTGTCTCCGCGTCGCTGTCGGCCGCGCCGGCCCTGCCGCCGGGCCCGCTTGACCTCGCGGCCGCGCTGCGGTTCGCGCTGGACCATAACCTTGCGATCCAGCAGGCGCGCGAACGGATCCGGCAGCAGGACGGCGTGATGCTCGAGGTCGCGGCCCGCCGACTGCCGTCCGTGGGCGCGTCGACGCTTTACCAGCGCAACGACCCCGACGTTTCCCAGGGCTTTCCCGCCTCCGGGCAGGCCTGGCAGCTGAGCCTAACGGCGGCTCAGGTGGTGTACTCCGCCGGCGCCGTGCCCGCCGCAGTGCAGGCTTCCAAGCTGACCCGCGACGCGGCGACGCTCGAGCTTCAGGCGGTGATCAACGCCGCTCTCCTGCAGGTGCGGTCGGCCTTCCTCGAGGTGCTGCTCGCGCGCGAACAGATCAAGGTCCAGGAGTCGAACCTGGAGTTGCTTCGGGAGCAGTTGCGGACCGTTTCGGACCGTCACCAAGCCGGCACGGTTTCGAGCTTCGAGAAGCTCCGCGCCGAGGTCGCCGTTGCGAACGCTCAGGTGCCCCTGATCACCGCGCGCAACGCGCTCCGCCTCGCCGGGGAGAATCTGCGTCTCGCCCTGGGGCTCGTTTCCGCGCCGGGATCGGGCCGCCCGGAGCTGGAGGTCATTGGTTCGCTCGCCTTCGCGCCGCAGAAGTTCGATCGCGCCGCGGTCCTTGAGGCGGCCCGGGCGCAGCGCCCCGACCTGCAGCGGCTGGCGAAGCTCGCCGGCGCGCGGGAAGAGGGCATCACCACGGCCCGCTCCGGGCGCTACCCGAATGTCGCCGCCTTCGGGGGCTTGACCCTGCGCAAGGGGCCGACGTCCCAGTTCGGGGATTCCAACCACGGCTGGCTCCTCGGGGTGCAGTCCCAGTGGGACATCTTCGACGGCCGCGCCACGCGGGGGCGGGAACTCCAGGCGCGCTCCGCCCTGCACCAGACCCGGCTGCTGCTGGCGGAGGCGGAACTCGCGGTCGATGTGGAAGTCAGCCGCGCCCACTCGGGCTGGCAGCAGGCCTCAGAGCTGGCGGACGCCTCGGCCCGGGTGGTCGAACAGGCCAACGAGGCGGTCCGCCTCGCCAACGCGCGCTACGAGGCGGGCTCCGGCACGCAACTCGACGTGCTTTCCGCCCAAGTCGAGCTGACTACGGCCCGCACCAACCAGATCCAGGCTTTCTACCAGTACAACGTCGCGGTCGCGGCCCTGCGGAAGGCGATGGGGCAGGCGGATGAGCTGATCGCGCGGCCTTGAGCCGGGCTGGACGTTTCGTCGTCCGCAGGGCAGCTAGGGGGGTGGTATCCCTTGGCCTCCGCCGTGGGGCCCGCTTCTCCGCTCCCGCCCGATGAGAAATACGCGCGTTTCCCTCCTGCTGCTCGCGGCGCTTGGCTTGGCGGCGTTGGGGGCGGCGCTGACGCCCGTGGTCCAGTCCGGGATTGTCCGGCAGCTTTTGCGACGCGCGCTCGATCCGGCGGTGGAGCTCGGCTCCGCCCGGATCGGCTGGAACGGAGGCGTGCGGGTGCGGGAGCTGCGGTGGTGGAATTCATCACTGCGGCTGGCGGTCGCGGAAGCTGAAGTTCGCCTCCGTCCCGCCAGCCTGCTGGGCAAGGGTAAGCCGAGGTTCCGCACGGTCCTCCTGCGCGGGTGTGTTGTGGAGCCGCTGGCTCCGGTGGGGACCGCGGAAACCTGGCGGGAGCAGCTCCGGGCGGGGCTAGCGGCGGCCTTGGCCCCGGCGCGCCTCGAGGCGGACGGGGAGATCCGGTTGCTTGCTTCGACCGGGGTGATCGCGTTCCAAGCCGTAGGAGGGGGCGCGTCTCCCGGTCGTAACCGGGTTTTGCGCGGCGAGTTCAACTTCCGGCCGGAGGGGTCGGTCCTTCCGATCGTGGAGGCAAGGCTTCGGGTGGAGGCAATTGGTGATGGGGCGGAGGCGTCGCTACGCGCAGAGGGGGTGGCGGCGGTGCGCGGGCAGGGCTGGCCCCGGGACTTGAATGTGGCCGGGGAGCTGACGGAACCTCTGGCTGCGGGCGGGGGCGCTTGGGCGCTCCGGGTCCGCGCCGCGGACCGGGAAATCGCGCGGTTCACGGGGACGTCACCGGCCGCGCGGGCGGAGTGGCGGGGCCGCTGGTGGGCGGATTTCGGCGACGAGGAGCTGGCGCCGTTTTTCCCCGAGCTGCGCCGATCCGGAGACCGCATCTTGGGAGAGGGGCAACTGAGTTGGTCGCCCGGATCCGGGTTGGTCGCGGTGCGGGGGACGGCCGCAGCGGAACTGGGAGCCTCCGCGCGGGCGCATGCGCTCCTCGCGCGCCTCGGAGTGACCGGTGGGGACGCGGAATTCGACTTTCGGGCCGGCCCGCGGGTGTGGGCGTTCGAAAGCCTGGCCGTGCGCCTGCGGGCGGGAGGCGCGCCGCCGGTGCTGCGGCTCACGGCCCGTCAGCCTTGGGCGGTCGACTGGAGGGCGCGCTCCCTCCAAGCGCGGGACCCGGAAGCGGACGTAATCGGTTTGGAGGTAATCGACTTCACCCTGCCGCCGCTTCCGCTGGGGGGGATCACGCTTGGCGGCGGGCCGATCCGGGGACGTCTGGTCGGCCGGGTCAGCGCGGGCGGTTTGGCGCTCCGCACGGAGGACGGCCTGCAGGCCTCTGAACTCTTTGTCGTAGCCGGAGAGGGGCGGCGGGTCGGGAATCTGGCTATGACCCTCCAAGGAGGGTTACGCGTTGCCCCTGAGGGATGGAGCGCGGAAGTGGACGAGATGAGGCTCCGCGGGAACGGGGGAGAGTTCGCGGTGCTCGAGGCGAAGGGCGGGCGCCTGACCGGCGAGCGGGAATCCTGGAAGGTGGCAGGCCGGGGCCGGGTCGAACTCCCGGCGGCTGTCGCCCTGCTTGCGGGCGGGCGCGGCGGCGTGCTGACGGCGGGGGTCCTAGAGGTGGACGCGGGTGCGACTGGCGGCACGGTGACGGCGCTCCACGCGCACGTTCGGGCTTCCGGCCTGAGGGCAACGACGGAGTTGCCGGACCTGCGGCTCGACGCCCGGGTCGATCGTGAGTACTCGGGGCGGCTGAAGTTCCACGTGCCGCTGGAGGCGGGGTCCGGCCCGAACCTGTCCCGAGTGCTGCTCGCGGGCGCGTTGGAGCCGGCCGCCAGCGCGGGCGGGCACCTCGAGCTCGAGGTGACGGGGCCGCGACTCGACTTCCCGGCACTGGGGAGATTCCGACCGTTGTTCGCCGGCAAGGATCCCGTTCCGGGAAACGCGGCGCCGTGGGCCGGTTGGTCGGGCACCCTGAGGGTCCGGATTGACGAGTTGGTGGCCGAAGCGGGCGCACCCTGGCGCCAGACAAGGGCGCGACTCCGGTTCGACGAAGCGATGGTGCAGGCGGACGAGCTTGAGTCCGTCCTTGAGGGCGCTGCGAGCCTGCGGGCGAGCGGGAGCCTGAGCCGCGCGCCGGATGATAACGGAAGCTACCGCCTCCAGGCGGCTGTGGTGCTGCGTGACTGGAGTCCTGGTGGCCACGAGGGCCAGCCGGGCTGGTTTTCCGGCAAACTCGACCTCGCGGGCTCCCTGCGCTCCCGTGGGACGGACCTTGAGGTCCTGAGGGCGGCGTTGGAGGGAGAGGTGCATCTGGTCTCGCGCGGCGGGACGCTTCGACTGTTTCCGGTCAACTTGCCGTCCGCGCCCGCGGGTTCCGGCCGGGTGGCTGAGATCCTCGCGGCGGCGGGAGGCGCGCTAGAGTCGCTAGGCGCGCGCCGCGAGCCCCCGCTGTCGCGCGGCCGAGCGGTAGCGGAACTTTCGTCCGTCCTGCATCCGCTCGCGTTCGACCAACTCAGCGTGGTCGCGGCCCGCGATGCCGCCGGCAACATCAGCTTGCGTCACCTCGTGGTGCTCACGCCCGAGCTGCGGCTTACGGGGGGAGGCAACCTCCTGGGACAACCGGTGAGTGGCTTTCTCGAAGGCTCCCTGGCCCTCGAACTTCAGCTTCGCGCGCGGGGGCGGCCGGCCGAGTTGCTCCGGGGGCTCGGGGCGCTCGACGAGGTGCCCGACGAATGGGGTTATGCCGCCGCCGGTTTGCCCCTGCGGGTGCGCGGCTCCCTCGCTCGGCCGGACGCCAGTGATCTGGGCGTGCGCCTCGCTGCGCTGGCTCTGGAGCGTAACTCGATCTCCGAGCGCGCCGCCGGCTGGTTCAACCGCATCCGCCGGGCAAAATGACCGCCGCGTTGCCAAGGCGGGCACGTTGCCCAAGCTGCCGAGTGTGATCGCGTCCATCGCTTTTCATCGCTTCAAGGCCCTGCGGCAGACGCGCATCGAGCTGCAGCCCTTTAATCTGGTCATCGGGCCCAACGGCAGCGGGAAAACCAGCCTCATCGAGTCGGTCCTGACCCTGCGGCGGAGGGCGGCGCTGCCGTTGGCCGGGGACCAGGCGGTGCAGCGTGGCGGGGGGCCGGAGATCGGGTTCGGGTTCGCCCCGCCGCACGCGGCGATCCGCGCCACTTTGGGCTGCGCGGGCGAGGGGCAGTGCGATTTCCTGCGAGTGGAACCCGCGGGGGCACCGGAATGGCCCGCGCTCCGGGCCGGGCTGGCGACGGTTCGTGGTTACGCGCTGGAGCACGAGGCGATGACGCGGCCGTGCCCGTCGGGCGACGGGGCGGAACTGACGGCGGACGGGGGCAACCTCGCGGCCGTGCTGGTGCAGCTTTGGGAGCACACCCCGGCGGTATTCGCGGCGCTGCAGAAGGAAGTCCTTCGCCTGCTGCCGGAGTTTTCTTCGCTAGAGGCCGGCCGGGCGCCCTCGGGCGGGTCCACCTTTGGTCTCCGGCTGGCGGAGGGCGGGGAGCTGCTCGAGGCGGAGGAACTTTCCCAAGGCACGCTTTACGTGGTCGCCCTGCTCGCCATCGCCTTTGATCCGGATCCGCCGCGGATCCTCTGTTTGGAGGAGGTGGACCGCGGCGTGCACCCCCGGATGTTCCGTGAGGTGCGGGATGTTCTTTACCGATTGAGCCATCCCCCGGCGGACGCGGGCCGCGCAGGGGTGCAGGTGATTGCTACGACGCACTCACCGTACTTCATCGACCTGTTCCGGGATCACCCTGAGGAGGTGATCATCTCGCAGAAGACCGGCCGAGCGGCCACCTTCGAACGCTTGTCGGATCGCCCTGACCTTCCCGAGCTGCTGCGGGAGGGGTCGCTCGGCGAGATGTGGTACAGCGGGATCCTCGGCGGGGTGCCGGAGGAGCGATGAACGTCGCGCTGCTGAGCGAGTCTCCGGCGGACGAGGCGGCGTTACGGGAACTGGTCACGGGGGTGCTGCGGGTGCGGCCGCGCTTCATCGCTCCTGGGTTCCGGGCGCGTGGCTGGCCCAACGTGGCCCAACTGCTCCCGGCGGTGATCCGCCACCTGCATTTCAACACCGACGCGGACGCCCTCGTCGTGGCGGTGGACGCGGATGACTCGGTCGTGCACGGGGAGGCGCACGAGCGTCCAGGATACTTCCATCCCCATTGCCGAATGTGCCACCTGCGGGCGGTGCACCGGCAGACGACCAAGAAGCTGCCGCCGGCGCGGGGCCGGCAACGCCTGCTTAGGGCCGTGGGCGTGGCGGTGCCGGCGATCGAGGCGTGGTACCTGTGCGGGCGGGATTTGGCCGTGACCGAGGAGGCGTGGGTCGAGGGGAACGCGCGGGGGTTGCGCCCCTACAGTCGCGCGGAGCTCAAGCTGAGAGTCTACGCGACCGACCGCCCGAGCCTCGCGCACGAGATCGAGTGCGCGCTGCGCGAAGTGGAACGGCACCGGGCGGACTCCCGCCGGCTGGAACACGAATTCCCCGGCTTCGCGGCGCTCGCGGGTGATCTCCGTTCCGTCCGGGACCACCCACCAAACGCGACTCCCGCGGAGCCGCGGCGCCCGCTCTGAGAAAAGGCTTCCCTGCCATCCCGCTTTCGCCAACAAGCCCCACAGCCCCTCCAGCCCTTTCGACCGCCGATGATCCGCCGCCGATCCTTCCTGCCGCTGCACCTTGAACTGTTCGCGCATCTGATCGCGCGCCTGCTCTACCGCGTCCGAACCTCCGGTCTCGAGGCCTTTCCTGCGCAGGGTGGCGTCCTAGTGATCGCCAACCACCTCTCGTACGTCGACGTAGTGGTCTTGCAGCTCGCGTGCCCGCGGCCGATCCGGTTCGTCGCCCACCACTGGCTACGGCGCAACGGCTTCCTGAGCTGGTGCTTCGAGCAGTCCGGCAGCATCGGGATTTCCGCGGCGCAGCCGCGGGCTGGGATGCACAGTGCGGTCGAGGCGTTGCGGCGCGGCGAGGTGGTCTGCGTGTGTCCTGAGGGGCACATCTCCCGCACCGGGCAGCTAATGCGGCTGCACCGGGGCTTCGAGGTGATCGCCGGACGCGCGGGGGCGCCGGTGGTGGCGGTGGCCATCGATGGACTCTGGGGCTCCATCTTCTCCTTCGCAGGCAACAAGTGCCTGTGGAAATCACCTCGCCTCCTGCCGACGCCCGTGCACGCGGCGTTCGGGCGCCCGCAGCCCGCGGAGCAGGCCGGCGTGGAGTGGGCACGGCGCGAGCTTCTCGACCTGGGCGAACGGGCTTTCCAAGAGCGGCCGGTGCTCCGCCGCCACCTCGGGCGCGAGGCCGTCCGCGCGCTCGCGAAGCAGCCGGGGCGCGTGCTGGTCATCGATCGGACGGCCGACCGCCGGGTGCTTTCGTGCGCCCAGATTTACGCCGCGGCGGCGCTGCTCTCCCGGCGCCTCCGCGCGCGGGTGCCCGGCCGGCGGGTCGGGATCGTGCTGCCGCCGGGCGCCGGCGGCTTCATCGCCAACCTCGCGGTGGTGATGGCCGGCAAGGTGCCCGTGAACCTCAACTTCACCGCGGGTCGCGACGCTGTCCTCACCAGCCTGCGGATCGCGGGCATCGAGACGGTGCTCTCCGCCAAAGCGATGCAGGAGAAGTTGCCGGCGTTTCCTTGGCCTGCCGGGACGCTGGATCTCCGCGCCGAGATCGAGGCCGCGGGTGGGCGTCGCGCGATGGCGCCGTGGTTGCTCGCCGCGTGGCTGTTACCCAATCAGGTGTGCGCAAACTTGCTCGGCCTGCCGCGGGCCGGCGATCGCGAGGAGGCCGGGTTGCTCTTTACCAGCGGGAGCTCCGGCGAGCCGAAGGGCGTAGTGCTCACGCACCGCAACATCCTCGCCAACTGCCTGCAGATCTCCTCCCTCTCGATCCTTCCCGAGAGCTGCTCGGTGCTCGGCTGCCTCCCGATCTTTCACAGCTTCGGCTTCACCGTCACGCTATGGTATCCGATCCTCCGCGGCAGCCGCGTGGTCACCGTGCCCAGCCCGCTCGACACCCGGCGCATCATCGACGCGATCGCGGCCGAGCAGGTGCGGGTGATGGTCGGCGCGCCGACTTTCATCCGTCCGATCCTCAAGAAGGCGCAGCCCGCGGAACTGCGCTCTCTCGATCTTGTTGTCACGGGCGCCGAGCGGCTGCCCGATGACCTGCAGGCGGATTTCCTGCGGCAGTTCCACATCGACATCCAGCAGGGGTACGGCCTGACCGAGACCGCGCCGGCCACGAACATCAACCAGCCGCACCCGCCGGTGATCTTTTCCACCAACGAGCCGCAGGAGGGTAAGCGCTCCGGGGCGGTGGGGCGCCTGCTGCCCGGCCTGACCGCGCGCATCGTCGATCCGGAGACGATGGAGGAGCGCCCCGAGACCACCACCGGCCTCATTTTGCTGCGGGGCGCCAACGTTTTCGAGGGCTACCTCGACGATCCCGGCAAAACCCGGCAAGCGTTCTGCCGCGGCTGGTTCGTCACGGGCGACCTCGGGCGGTTCGATGAGGACGGGTTTCTTTACATCGAAGGCCGGCTATCGCGCTTCTCAAAGATCGCCGGCGAGATGGTGCCCCACGGAACGGTCGAGATGCGCATCGTGGAGGCTTTCAGCTGGGACCAGTCGGAGCAACCTGTGGTGTACGTCACGGGCATTCCTGACCAAGCGAAGGGCGAGGCGCTGGTGCTGCTGACCACCGAGGCGGTGACGCTGGAGCAGTTGCGGGCGCGGCTCGCGGAGCGAGGGCTACCCAACCTCTGGGTCCCCAAGATCATTCACCGGGTGGAACGAATTCCGATGCTCGGCACCGGCAAGACGGACCTCAAGCAGTGTCGCGAGCTCGCGCTGCACGCAGTCAAGGGCGGCTAGGCGGCGCGGGCTTCAGTCCGTCGGCAGATCGAACAGCTTCCGACGGCGCTGTCCGCTCCTGCCTGAAAGGGGCCGCCGCTCCGCCGGAGTCTTGTATGGCCGGTGGCGGTAGCCGGCGCGCTGCGGATCCGCGGCGCACTGCAGCTGGAAGGACTGCAAGCGGTCAAAGACGGACGGCAGTTGGGCCGGCAGCGGGTAGTCATCCAGGCCGGCCGCGGCCAGCGCGCTGAGCAGCTCGTGCGTGGCCTCGAGGGTGGAGAGGCAAGCCGGATGTGGCTGCTGCTTGATCACGTAACGGCTCGGGGCCGTGGGCATGAACATCAGCCGCGGCAGCGCTTGCAGCACGGGGCTCAGCCGCAGCATCTTCCGACCCAGCGCC
The DNA here is from genome assembly GCA_016871775.1 of Verrucomicrobiota bacterium. Classification (GTDB taxonomy): domain Bacteria; phylum Verrucomicrobiota; class Verrucomicrobiia; order Opitutales; family Opitutaceae; genus ER46. Next base: position 68,370 of record VHCI01000002.1, read on the forward strand.
CAAGTGGCATCGAGGATAAAGACGACGAGGGTGCGCGTGGTGAGGCGGGTTCGGAGATCGGCGAGCGCTGGCGCGCCGGCGGCGGCCGCGGTCGACAGGTTGAGCGCGGTGGCGCCGGGGAACAGCAGCACCGAATGCAGCGCGGGATCTGCCAGCAGCGCCCGCAGTTCCGGGTGATCCGCGAAACCCACCCCAGTGAGAATGCGGCTCTGTGGCAGGCAGAGGTGTGTCAGGCGGCCGGTGGCAGCCTTCTCCCGCTTGTACTCCTTCGGGTGCATCAGGAACACGAAGCGGGTGCGCGTCGCCATCGGGATGAGCGACGGGCACCAGCAGAGGGCGCGGGGCCAGAAGCAGCGGTAACAGGTCTCCCGGCTCATCGGGCGCGGTTCAGCGCACCACCCGCGCGCCGCCGCCGCCGACCTGCTTCTCCACCTCTCCGCGCGTCGCCATCGAGGTGTCGCCGGGCGTCGTGGAGGCCAGCGCGCCGTGGGCCGCGCCGTAGTCGACCGCCTTTTGCGCGTCGTTGAACTCTAGGAACCCGAACTGCAGGCCCGACGCGAAGCTGTCGCCGCCGCCGACCCGGTCGAGGATCTCGAGCTCCGGGTAAAGCCGGCTGGCGTGGAATTTACCCTCGTGCCAGAGGAGGGCTGACCAGTCGTTGCGGGTGGCGGTGATGACGCGGCGCAGGGTGGTCGCCGCCACTTTAAAGTTGGGAAACTCGCGCACCGCGGTAGCGATCATCTCCTGGAACGCCTCGGTCTCGATTCGGGATAGGCGGTGGTCCGCTCCTCGTACCTCGAAGCCGAGGGAGGCGGTAAAGTCCTCCTCGTTGCCGATCATCACGTCCACGTGGCGGGCGATCTCGCGGTTGACTTCCTGGGCCTTGCGCAACCCCCCGATCGCCTTCCAGAGGGACGGGCGGTAGTTCAGGTCGTAACTGACGATCACGCCGTGGCGCTTGGCGGCCTGGACCGCCTCGGTCGCGAGCGCGGCGGTCGAGGCCGAGAGCGCGGCGAAGATGCCCCCGGTGTGGAACCAGCGCGCGCCGAGCTGACCGAAGATGCGGTCCCAGTCGAAGTCCCCAGGCTTGAGCTGCGAGGCGGCGGTGTTGCCGCGGTCGGAATTGCCCACCGCTCCGCGGATGCCAAAGCCGCGCTCGGTAAAGTTGAGGCCGTTGCGCACGGTGCGGCCGATGCCGTCGTCCTCGCGCCAGCGGATGAAGTCGGTCGCGACGCCCCCTTGCAGGATGCAGTCCTCGACCAGGTGCCCAACCTCGTTGTCGACAAAACCGGTACAGACGGCGGTGCGGAGGCCAAAGCACTTCCGCAGCCCCCGCGACGTGTTGTACTCGCCGCCACCCTCCCAGACTTTGAATTCGCGGGCGGTGCGGATGCGTCCCTCGCCGGGATCGAGGCGTAACATCACTTCCCCGAGCGAGATTTGATCGAAGGCCGTGGAGCCGGCCGGTTTGAGGGGAAGGCTCATGGCGGAAGTCAGGGAAGGTTAGGAGGCGAGGGTAGCGCCGGTCAACCCGTTGCGTGGGCTTGTCTGGCTGGGTCGGCGGATGTCCCACCCCCGGGGTAGGATGAGGGAATGATCCAAGCTTCCTCCCGTCGTACCGGTTTCGGCCTTTGGGATTCCCACCGCCAAGTGGCCCGTCGCCAGCAGCGTATCCGCGACGAGGCGGAGCAGGTCCCGCCCGGTCTCGATGAGGCTCCGGCGCTGCCGCCGCTGGAGCCGCAGGTCTGGCCCCCCGCAACTTGGCGGCGGGAGCAGCGGCCTATGGCCGCCTAAAGCGGCGGGGCGGGGCGAGGGTCTGCTCTTGACCCGCCGGCCCGCCGGCGGCGAGCCTCGCCGGTCCTACGAGATGCAGGCGGCCCGGCACTCCGCAGAGCTCTTCGATCCAATACCTTCCCGGCAGACTATGAACCACGGTCTCAATCTCCGTTCCTCTGGCACCCTCGACTTCGTGTCGCTGGGCGCCCTGATCCATCGCCTCGACCCAGGCATCATCCCCTTCCGGAAGGCGAACCATTGCGACATCCACGTCAGTGGCGGTGAGTTCAACGTCGCGGCGAACCTCGCGGATTGCTTCCGGCTCAACACCGGCGTGGTCTCCGCGATGGTCGACTATCCGATCGGCGACCTGATCGCGGAGCGGGTGCGGGCGATGGGGGTGAGGTCGTTCTACAAGCGCTTCAAGCACGACGGCGTCCGGGGACCGAACATGGCCACGGTGTACAGTGACCGCGGCCAAGGCGTGCGCGCGCCGGTCGTGTTTTACAACCGCAGCAACGAGGCGGCGGCGCAGCTCAAGCCGGGCGATTTCAACTGGAGCCAGATCTTTGGTTCCGGTGTGCGCTGGTTCCACAGCGGCGGTATCTTCGCGGCGCTCTCCGAGACCACGGGAGAACTGATCGTCGAGGCGATGCAGGCCGCCAAGGCAGCCGGGGCCGTGACCTCCTTCGACCTCAACTACCGTGCGAAGCTCTGGGACATCTGGGGCGGCCAGTCCAAGGCCCTCGACGTGCTCGGCCGCATCGTCCGGAACGTCGACGTGCTGGTGGGCAACGAGGAGGACCTGCAGAAGGGCCTCGGCATCGAGGGGCAGGACGTGGAGTCGAAGTCCAAGCTCGATCCCTCCGCCTTCTTCGCGCTGATTGAGAAGGCCGTGCGCAAGTTCCCCAACGTGAAGGCGGTTGCCACCACCCTGCGGGAAGTCCACTCGACAAACCGCCACAGCTGGGGCGCGGTCGCTTGGATGAAGGGCCAGACCTACCAGTCCCCGACCTGTGAGCTCGACGTGGTGGACCGCGTCGGCGGCGGCGACGGTTACGCCGCGGGCTTCATCTACGGGCTGCTCGCTGGGGCCTCGGAGCAGGAGGCGGTGAATCTGGGTTGGTCCCACGGGGCGCTGCTGACCACGTTCCCCGGCGACACCACGATGGCGACGGTCGAGCAGGTGCAGGCCTTCGCCAAAGGCGGCTCCGCGCGCATCCAACGCTGAGTTGACCGCCGCCAGCCGGCACGCAAGTTCCCCGGGCGGCGCGTTCACGGCCGCCCTTTCTATGCTCTATTTCGCCCGCGGCTCTGCGACCGACCAACTCACCGCTGAAGATCTGCGGGCCGGCGTGCGCGCCGCGCTGGACCGCTTGGGCCCGCGCCGCCGCGTGCTGGCCGTCCCGCCGGACTTCACCCGGTTCCACTCGCAGGCCGGCCCGCTCACCTGCCTCGTTCACGAGTACTACGGCGACCGCCTCACGGATGTGCTGCCCGCGCTCGGCACGCATTCGCCGATGACGCCGGAGCAGTTGCACGAAATGTTCCCGACCGTGCCGGCCGACCGCTTCCGGGTGCACAACTGGCGCACGGGCATCACCACGGTGGGCACGGTGCCGGCGGAATTCGTCCGGACGGTCTCTGGGGGCGCGGTGGAGTTTCCTTGGCCGGCCCAGGTCGCGAACCTCATTGCGGAAGGCGGCCACGACCTGATCCTCTCAATCGGCCAAGTGGTGCCGCATGAGGTCATCGGGATGGCCAATTACAACAAGAACATCTTCGTCGGCACGGGCGGGGTGGAGGGGATCAACAAGAGTCACTTTGTCGGCGCCGCCTATGGGATGGAGCGGATGATGGGCCGCGCGGACACCCCCGTTCGACGCATCCTGAACTACGCCGGCGAACACTTCACCCGGCACCTTCCGATTGTTTACATCCACACCGTGGTCGCCCAGGGCGCGGGGGGGGCGCTGAGGGTCCGCGGGCTCTTCATCGGGGATGATGCGGAGGTGTTCAACCGGGCCGCCGCGCTCTCGCTTGAGGTCAACTTCGAGATGCTGGAGACCCCGCTGAACAAGGTGGTGGTGTATCTCGACCCCGCCGAGTTCAAGAGCACCTGGCTCGGCAACAAGGCAGTCTACCGCACTCGGATGGCGATGGCCGACGGGGGTGAACTGCTCATCCTCGCCCCGGGGCTCCGCGAATTCGGCGAGGACCACGAGATCGATCGGCTCATCCGCAAATACGGCTACCGGGGCACTCTGGCCACCTTGGCGGCCACCCAGGCGAACCCGGAGCTCCAGCAGAATCTGAGCGCCGCCGCCCACCTGATCCACGGCTCGAGTGAGGGCCGCTTCGAGGTCACCTATTGCCCGGGTCGTCTGTCCCGCGCTGAGATCGAGGCGGTCGGTTTTAAATGGGCGGACCTTGCCGAGACCTCCCGGCGCTACGATCCCGCGCGGCTCCGCGACGGCTGGAACACGCTGCCCGACGGCGAGCGCATCTTCTACATCTCCAATCCGGCCCTGGGCCTTTGGGCCTACCGGGGACGGTTCAGCGCCTGAGCGCGCCCGCGATGAAGCGCTTTCCCGCCGCCACCGCCGCGCTGCGGCGCCGCCTCGGGGCGCGCGTGGTCCGCACGGACCACGCCGAGCTGGCCGAGGCGGGCCTCGACGGTTCCAAGCTTTCCTTCCCCCCGGAGGCGCGCATCCGCGTGCGCCGCGAATCCGACGTCGGCGTGGTCCTGGCCCTCGCAAACCGGTACCGGGTTCCGGTAACGACGCGGGGCCGCGGCACGACCCTCACGGGCTCAGCCGTCCCCGTCCACGGCGGGTGGGTCCTTGATCTCTTGGCCCTCGATGCCATCCGAATCGACGCGGAGGCCGGGATGGCGCACGTGCAGGCCGGCGCCAACGTAGCCGCGCTGCAGCGGGCCGCGGAGGACACCGGGTGGTTTTATCCGCCCGACCCGTCCTCGCGCGAGTACTGCACCATTGGCGGCAACATCGCCTGCAACGCCGGCGGGATGCACGGGGGCAAGCACGGAGTCACCCGGGACTTCGTGATTTCTCTGCGGGGCTACCTGCCCACTGGCGAGGCGGTGGAATGGGGTACCCCGACGAAGAAGTTCTCGGCCGGCTTCAACCTGCGCGACCTCTGGATCGGTGCGGAGGGGATGCTCGGGGTCGTGACCGGTGCGGTGCTGAAGCTCCTGCCGCGGCCCGCAGAGCGCTGGACCCTGCTGACCGCGTTCCGCGACGAAGCGTCGGCGCTGAAGGCGGCGCTGGCTCTGTTTCGCGCCCGGGTGCAGCCGACGATCTGCGAGTTCCTCGACCGGGACAGCGTGCGCTGCGCGGAGCGGGCGACCGGCCACGCGGTTTTTCCCGGGCAGCCCGGACGCGCCGTGATCCTGCTTGAGTTCGCGGGCTCGCGCGGCGAATTGCAGGAGCAGCGTCCCCTCGTCCGGGCATGGGCCGAGGCGCACGCGCAGGCCCACCGGGCGGCCCGGTCCCGCGCGGAGGCGGAGCAGCTCTGGGAGGTCCGCCGCAAGTGCTCCGGCGCGATGTTCGAGCTGGGCGACGCGAAGCTGAATGAGGATGTCGTGGTGCCGATGCGGAGCTACCTGGCGCTGGCGCGTTTCCTGGTCCGGCTGCGGCGGGATTCAGGGCTCGCGATCCCGACCTTCGGTCACCTCGCGGACGGCAACCTGCACGTGAACATAATGTACCATGAGGCTGTGGCAAGGGAGCGGCGCGCCGCGGAACGCGCGGTCCGACGGCTGATGACCGAGGTCGTTGCCCTCGGGGGGGCGATCTCCGGTGAGCACGGGATCGGGTTGGCGAAGACGCCCTTCCTGCGAGTCCAGCAGTCGCCGGCGCAGATCCGGGCGATGCAGGCGGTCAAGCGAGCCTTGGACCCAGCGGGCATCCTCAATCCGGGCAAAATGTTCTCGGTCTTCAAGGTCTGGAAACACCCGCGGGCCGCGGTGCGTTTCCCTTGGGACCACAAGTGAGCTCCGGCGCGGGCTTCAGCTCGCCGGTTCGCTGACCCAGTACCAGTGCCAAGGCTCGTAGCCGATGCCCCACGGGTTGCCGCGCGGGTACGACAGCCGGAAGCCGGCCCGCGGCGCGTGCTGCACCAGCCACCGGAAGGCGGGTGTGTCGCCGAAATTCTCCTCGAGGTCCGTGTAGCCCGGGCAGCCGATGTCGATCGCCCGGCCGGAGTGGTGCTCGCTGAAGCCCGGCGCCGCGATCAGGTGCAGGATTTCCTCCAGAGCGCGCCCCGCGGCCCGCTTCCGCCTGATGATCTCAGCCTGCCGCGCCACGGACCGGAAGCCGGAGACCGGCAGCAACTTCAGGCCGTCGAGCGCCGCCCCCGCCTCCAGCCGGTGCCAGCCCGCGGCGGTCACGGGCCGAAGGCGCACGGGCGGATCAACGTCCCCGTGGTCCACCCGGACCAGTTCCCCTTCGGGCGCCTCGGCGTGGAACGGCAGGCCGCGGCGCGCGGCGTAATCCGCGGGGATGCCGAGTTCGCGGTGCAGGGCAGCAATCGCGGGGGGTAGTTCCACGGCTCAGTCGCCGTGCCCGGCGAGCCAGCGCTCGGCCTCAATCGCGGCTGCGCACCCCATCCCGGCAGCCGTGATCGCCTGACGGTAGACATGGTCCGCGCAGTCGCCCGCCACGTACACGCCGGGGATGTGGGTGCGCACCGCGGAGCCCGAGGCCGGCTTGAAATAGCCCTGCTCGTCCAGGTCGAGCGGCGGGGCGAAGGGCCCCGTGTTTGGTAGGTGCCCGATCGCGACAAAGATCCCCTTCACCGGCAGCACCTGCTCGGTCCCGCTCTTCACGTTTCGCACGCGCAACCCGCTGACCGCGCCCTCGGCGACACCCTCCACCGCCACCGGCAGGCTATCCCAGACGCAGGTGATCTTCTCGTGGCGCGTCACGCGGTCGGCCATAATCTTCGAGGCGCGCAGGGTTTCGCGGCGGTGGACGAGGTAGACGCGGGAGGCGAAGCGGGTGAGGAACAGCGCCTCCTCGGCGGCGCTGTCGCCCCCGCCGATCACGGCAACGTCCATCTTCCGGTAAAAGGCACCGTCGCAGGTCGCGCAGGTCGTCACGCCCTTGCCACCGTAAAGTTCCTTCTCGCCGGGGATCCCGGTCATCCGGGGCGAGGCTCCGGTGGCGATGATCACGGCGCGGGCGAGGATGACGCGGTCGCCGGCGAAGAGCTGCCGCGGATGGGAGGTGAAATCGACGCGGTCGACCAGCGCCTGCTCGAAGCGGGTCCCGAAGCGGGTGGCCTGCTCGCGCAGGTTCTGCATCAGCTGGAAGCCGTCCACCCCGTGAGCAAAACCGGGGAAATTCTCCACCTCGCTGGTGGTGGTCAGCTGCCCTCCGGGCAGCGGGCCCTCGAGAACGAGCGGGGAGAGGTTCGCGCGGCCGGTGTAGATGGCGGCCGTAAGCCCAGCGCAGCCGGTACCGATGATGACGACGTTTTCGACGGAGGGGGCGGACATACGATGCTTGAAGTGAGGGCAGGGGAGGGGAAGGCGCAATCCCGGAGATGAATCCCAGACTGGACCGCCGGCGGGGCTTGCAATTTTTGCGGGGGATCGGAGCCTCGCGGAACGTTCCGGGTTTCTCTGGCGCGGGTTTCCCCGCCCTTAACCCACCGATACGACCCCGCATGAAGCCCCCCGTCGAATCCAACCGCGCCAAGTACATGACCCTGATCGCCGCCTTCCTCGGGTGGATGTTCGACGGGTTCGAGATGGGCCTCTTCCCCCTGATTGGCCAGCCGGCCCTCAAGGATCTCCTCGGGCCCGCCGCTCCCGCGGGGGACACGGCGGCGTGGTTCGGCGCGATCATCGCGGTGTTCTTGGTGGGCGCCGCCAGCGGCGGGGTGCTCTTCGGCTGGCTCGGCGACAAGATCGGGCGCGTGCGGGCGATGTCGCTCAGCATCTTCACCTACGCGATCTTCACCGGCCTCTGTGGGTTCGCGACTGAGGCGTGGCATATCGCCGCATTGCGGTTCATTGCCTCCCTCGGGATGGGTGGCGAGTGGTCGCTCGGCGTGGCGCTGGTGAACGAGGTCTGGCCCGGCAAGTCGCGAGCGCTGATCGCGGGCCTGATCGGCGCGGCGGCGAACGTCGGCTTCCTAATGGTGGCGCTGCTGAGTATGGGTCTTGTGGGCTTCATTGGGGGCGTCGAGGGGATGCTCCGCGGGATCGGTCTCTCCGAGGCCGCCACCCAGAGCCTGCTCGCGAACTCGGCGTGGCGCTTCCTGATGATCAGCGGCGCCTTCCCCGCGCTGCTCATCTTCTTCATCCGCCTTTTCGTTGGCGAGTCCGAGAAGTGGGTCGAGGAAAACGCCAAGGGCTCGACCTCGCACTGGAGCAAGTCCGACCTGCTCGGGGTGCTGGTGGCCTGCCTCGCCGCGCTCGTCATCATCGGCGCTTGGACGCCGGCGGTCTCGAAACTGCACTGGGCCTGGTCGACGCTGATCACGATCATCGGCGTGGCGGTGGCGCTATGGGGTTACCTTTTCCCGGTGAAGCAGTACCTTGCGCGCGCGGTGGCCGCGGGAGGCCTGAAGGCCGGCACGCAGTCCGAGGTCGTGCGCAGCATGCTCTTCGGGGCGGTCCTCGCGGGCGTTGCCCTACTGGGCACGTGGGGCTCGATCCAGTGGGCGCCGCGCTGGGCGGCCGAGCTGATGCCGGACACCGCCACAATGAAGCATTTCGCGAAGGAGAAGACCCAGCTGGCCACGTCCCTCGGCGCGATCGTCGCGACGATCATCGCCGCAGTTGCCGCGGGCCGCTTCGGGCGCCGCATCACGTACGCCGTGCTCTGCGTGGGCTCGATCGCCTCGGCCCTCTACTTCTATCTCGGCAACGCGGCCTTCGGCACCGGGTTCATAATCGCCGCTTTCATCGCGGGCGGGGTTACCGCCTCCTTCTACGGGTTTTTTCCGCTGTACTTCCCGGAGCTGTTCCCGACCGCGGTGCGGGCCACTGGCCAAGGCTTCGCCTTCAACTTCGGCCGAATTGTCGCTGCCGTCGGCGGACTACAGACGGCCACGCTGATCAAGGCCTTCGACGGCAGCTTCGCGAAGACCGGCTCCACCCTTGCCGCGATCTACCTGGTGGGGATGATCGCCATCTGGTGGGGACCTGAGACCAAGGACCGTGAGCTGCCCGAATAACCCGCGCCGCGGTCCCGCCCGCTGATGCCCCCGGTTCCGTCCGCCGCTCGGGATCCCGTGTGGGATCCGCGGCGCTGGCTGCCCACCACCCGCGACGAGGCGTCCGCCCGCGGCTGGGACGAGCTCGATGTGGTGCTGGTCTCGGGCGACGCCTACGTCGACCACCCCGCGTTCGGCACCGCCGTCATCGGCCGGATGATCGAGCGGGAGGGCCTCCGCATCGCGATCATCGCGCAGCCGAACTGGCGCGACGACCTCCGCGACTTCCGCAAGTTCGGCGCGCCCCGGCTCTTCTTCGGCGTCACCTCGGGTTGCATGGACTCGATGGTGAACCGATACACTGCGGCGAAGAAGCTGCGCAGCCAGGACGCCTACACGCCGGGCGGAGAGCACGGGTTTCGGCCCGACTACGCGGCCACGGTCTACTCGCGCCTCCTCAAGCAGATTTACCCCGAGGTCCCCGTCCTGCTCGGCGGCATCGAGGCCAGCCTGCGGCGCGTCACGCACTACGACTACTGGTCGGACACGCTGAAGCCGGGCATTCTGGCCGAAAGCGGCGCCGATATGCTGGTGTACGGGATGGGCGAGCTGCCCCTGCTGGAGATCCTCCGTCTGATCAAGCAGGGGGTCCCGTTCCCGTCCCTGCGCACCATCGCGCAGACGGCGGTGCTGCTCCCGACTGGCGCGCCGGTGCCGAGGAACCAGCACTGGGAGGACTTCACTCTCCACAGCCACGAGGCGTGCACTCGGGACCGGGCGCTCTACGCGCGGAACTTCAAGGACATCGAGACCGAGTCGAACCGGGTGAAGGCGCGGCGGCTGCTGCAGGCCAGCGGCGATCGTCTGTTGGTGGTCAACCCGCCGTTCCCGACGATGTCCGAGCGGCAGATCGACTCGAGCTTCGACCTGCCGTATACGCGGCTGCCACACCCGAAGTACCGCAAGCGGGGGCCGATTCCAGCCTACGAGATGATCAAGCACTCGATCAACATGCACCGCGGGTGCTTCGGGGGGTGCAGCTTCTGCACGATCTCAGCGCACCAGGGAAAGTTCGTCGCCAGCCGCAGCAAGGCGAGTATCCTGCGCGAGGTCGAATCCATCAAGCAGATGCCCGACTTCCGGGGCACGATCTCCGACCTCGGCGGTCCCTCCGGCAACATGTACAAGATGAAGGGCCGCGAGCAGTGGATCTGCGACGAGTGCGTGCGACCGAGCTGCATCTGGCCGGATGTGTGCCGGAATCTCGACACCGACCACACCGCACTGCTCGACGTCTACAAGGCGGTCCGCGAGACCCCCGGGGTGAACCACGCCTTCGTCACCAGCGGGCTCCGTTACGACCTGTTCCTGCACAAGCACGCCAAGGGGCAGGAGAAGGAGAGCCACGAGCGTTACGTCGACACGCTGGTCGAGCATCATGTTTCCGGCCGGCTCAAGGTCGCCCCGGAGCACACCTCGGACGCGGTGCTGCACGTGATGCGCAAGCCCTCATTCAAGTACTTCCGGCGCTTCAAGGAGAAGTTCGATGCCGCCAAGGGTCGCGTCGGGCGGGACAACCTCCAGATCATTCCTTACTTCATCAGTTCCCATCCTGGCTCTCGCCCCGAGGACATGGCCCAGCTGGCGGTCGAGACCAAGGAGCTGGGCTTCAAGCTCGAACAGGTGCAGGATTTCACCCCGACCCCGATGACGGTCGCGACCGAGATCTATGCCACGGGGGTGCACCCCTACGATCAGAAGCCTGTCTGCGTCGCCCGCTCGCCGGAGGAAAAACAGGAGCAGCGCAGCTTCTTCTTCTGGTACAAGCCGGAGATGAAGGCGGCACTCCGCGCCACTCTCCGCCGTCTCGGGATGGGCGAGACCGCCGCGCGTTTGCTGGGTGACGGAACGGCCAAGGACCGGATGCGGGCCGAGGACATGATACACTGCGGTGGCCTGCCCCCGCCGCCCCCTGCGCCGGTCCGCCGTTTGTGGTTCCGGCGCCGGGATCGCGGTTGACCGGGCCTCCCCTGAGCCCGCGTTTCACCAGCCGAGGCTGCGGCGCGGGCGGAGCGGCTGGTACAGGTCAGGGGCGAGTTCCTCGAGGAAGCGGCTCGGGCTCTGCAGCATCGCGGGGCCGCCCTTGGTGTTGAGCTTCGGGAAGCAGAGGTAGAGCTCGTCGCGCGCGCGGGTTACCGCCACGTAAAACAGCCGCCGCTCCTCCTCGACGTCGCCTGCCTCGATCGCGCGTCGCAGCGGGAAGCTGCCCTCCGCGAGCCCGATCAGGAAGACGGCGGCGTACTCGAGGCCCTTCGCCTGGTGGACGGTCGTGAGGCGCAGGGCGTCCTCCGCCGGATCGGCGGAGCGGTCGCCCGTCTCGCTACCGAGTAGCATCACCTGCGCCAGCAGCTCGTGCATGTCCTCGTGGCGGCTGGCGAAGCCGACGAGCGAGCGCAGATCGTCAAGACGCGACTCGTAGTTGGCGTACGCCCCCTTGAGGTAATCTCCATACCAGCCGTCGAGCGCGATTTCGACCGCGTTGTGGGGCTTGAGGGTACGCATCACGTCACGTACCTGCCGCAGGGAGGCGGTGAATTTGGGCCACTCGTCGCGGGCGTCGCGGGGCACGCGCGAGGCGACGTCGTCAGTTCCGAGGGCGTCGACGAAGTCCTGCCGCATCAGCCGCGCGTGGTCGAGCGCGGCGGCGTGCAGCTTCTGTGCGTTCTTGTCGCCGACCTTTGGGAGCAGGACGGCGATGCGGCCCCAGGCCGCGGTGTCGGCCGGGTTGAACACGAAGCGGAGCAGCGCCATGAGGTCGCGCACATGCGCCTGTTCGAAGAAGCGCACTCCGCTGGTGATCTGGTAGGGGATCTGCAGCCGGGCCAGCTCCAGCTGTAGGTCGAGGGCCTGGAAATGCGCCCGGTAGAGGATCGCGATGTCCCGCAGGGAGCAGCCCTCGTCGATAAGCCCGCGGATCCGCTGCACGATAAATTGGGCCTGCTCGCGTCCGTCCATCGTCTGGACGTAGTAGGGCTTTTCGGAGTTGGCCCGGTGCGGGCGGAGTTCCTTCTCGAAGGCGCGGCCTCGGGGCTGGGCCAGCAGCACGCCGTTGGCGAGAGCGAGGATCTGCGGGGTGGAGCGGTAGTTGGTCTCGATGCGGTGGAGGACGGTCCCGGGGTGGCGGTCGGGAAAAGTGAGGATATTCTCCACGTTCGCGCCGCGCCAAGTGTAGATGCACTGGGCGTCATCCCCGACCACCATTACTCGGTGGTGCGCGCCGATCAGGTCCACAATCTGCGACTGGAGCACGTTGGTGTCTTGGTACTCGTCGACGAGCACGTGGCGGAAGCGATGGGCGAAGTACTCCCGCGTTTCGGGCGAGCGGCGGAGCAGGTCTAGCCAGAGCTCGAGTAGGTCGTCGTAGTCGAGCTGGCAGCCCGCGCGCTTCCGCTCTGCGTAGGCGCGGGCGAACTCCGGCAGCCGGTCCCCGATCTCCTCGTGCTGGGGGAAGAACCGCCGCACCGTCTCCGCGAGCGGGAGCTGGGTGTTGCGGGCCATCGAGAGGATGGCGTGCAGGGGGCCCGGCTTCGGGTGGGTCTTGTTCTTAAAGAAGCCTTTGTCCAGCGCGTCCACCGCGTCGCGGAGCACGCCCTCCGACTCCTCGGCGTCGAGGATGGTGAAGCTGCGGGGCAGGCCGATCGTCTCGCCGTGGAGCCGCAGGGTGCGGTGGCCAATGCTGTGGAAGGTGCCACCCCAGAAGCGGCCGGGTTCGACGCCGGTGAGCTCGTGGACCCGGTGCAGCATCTCCTTCGCGGCCTTGTTGGTGAAGGTCAGCAGGAGGATCTCCCCGGGCCGCACGCCTTGGGAAAGCAGGTAGGCGACCCGATAGGTGAGCGTACGTGTCTTCCCCGAGCCGGCACCCGCCAGCACCAGGAGGGGACCTGGCTCGGCGGTGACCGCCTGGAACTGCTCGTCATTCAGCTCGGCGCGGAAGTCGATGGGCGGGAGGGCCGGGATTTCGGGGTGAGAAGGTAAAGCCATTCGGAGCGGCCGCCAAGGGCGCAAAAACCCCGGGCGGGCGCAAGGGTTTCCCGCCCGGCCACTCTCCGCTCGCCGTCGCGCTGCCGCGCGGGCAGCCTCCGGGGATGAAGACCGCCCTGCTGTTGCTCGGGCTCGTGCCCGCCTTGGCCGCCGCGCCCGCCCTGACGCTCTACCATCAAGGCTTCGCCGTTGTCCGGGAACGCGTGCCGTTGCGGCTCGTTGCGGGCGAGACGGAGGCCGCCTTCGCCGGGGTCACCGCGCAGGTTGAGCCGGACTCCGTGGTGCTGCGGGATCCGGCCGGTAAGGTCGCTTTCCGGGTGCTGGAGCAGAGCTACCGGGCCGACGTCGTGTCGCAGGCGCTCCTGCTCACGCTGCACGAGGGCCGGGAGATAGATTTTCTGGTGCGGGACCGCGACGCCCGCGAGCACACGGTGCGCGGCAAGATCATCCGCGGCGGCCACCAGCCTGGCGGTGAGCCGGTGGCACCTATCATCGAGGTTGAGGGCAAGGTGCGGTTCTCCCTCCCCGGAGAACCCCTTTTCCCCGCTCTGGGCGGTGACGGGATTCTTCGCCCCACGCTGTCTTGGCGCCTCGCCGCCGCAGTCACCGCGGAATTTGAGGCCGAACTCGGCTACGTCACCGGCGGGCTCGGCTGGCAGGCGGCCTACAACCTCGTCGCCCCGGAGCAGGGGGACCTGCTCGACCTCGTGGGCTGGGTCACTCTCTCAAACCAGAGCGGCCAGACCTTCACCGGTGCGGCGGTCAAGCTGATGGCGGGCGACGTGGCCCGCCTCGCGCCCCCGCCGGTGCGGATGAACCGCGGCCGCGAAGCGGTGATGCTCGCGATGGCGGCGGACGGCGCCGTGACCGAGAAGGCCTTCGACGAGTTTCGCCTGTACGCGCTCCCGCGCTTGGTGACGCTCCGCGATCGGGAGACCAAGCAGGTGGAATTCCTGCGCGCGACGGGTGTCCGCGCGCCGGTGCTCTACGTCTTCGACGGGGCGCCGGGGATGTCCTTTAGCGGCGGGGCGAACCGCGATCCTAGCTTTGTCAGCCAGGGAGCCGCAAAGGTCGCCGTGTTCCGCGAGTTCCAGAACTCCGAGGAAAATCTTCTCGGCGTGCCTCTGCCCAAGGGGCGCCTGCGCTTCTACCGCCAAGACGCGGCGGACGGCCGCCTCGAGTTCACCGGGGAGAACGAGCTCGACCACACGCCGCGCAATGAGCTAGTGCGGGTTCGCACCGGCAACGCATTTGACCTGGTGGGCGAGCGGACCCGCACGCAGTACAACGGGAGCAACCGCCAGGAGTTCGCGGAGGAGGACTTTGAGATCCGCCTGCGCAACCGCAAGGCGGCCCCGGTGACGATCCGTGTCATCGAGCGCCTCTACCGCGGTGGCAACTGGCGGCTGACGCAGCACTCTGCACCCTTCACGCGCCGCGACGCGCAGACGATCGAGTTCGGAGTGGCCGTGCCGCCGGACGGCGAGACCGTGGTGACCTACCGCGTCCGTTACGACTGGCGCTGAGCCGGGCTCAGGCCGCCTCAGCCGGCGGGCGCGAAGTCGACCTGGCGGCGGTAGCGGTCCACCTTGGCGACGATCACCTCGAGACGATCATTGAGGCCGAGGCGGCGCCGGTGACGGCGGCCGATCAGGGCGTCCCCCGACGGCGTGGGCGCGTAGCGGTCGTCGCGCAGGGACTCCAGCGGGAGGAAGCCGAAGGCGAGGGACTCGGTCAGCTCGACGAACAGGCCCTGCGGCCGCACGTCGGTGATGACCGCGGCGAAGCGGGCGGGTGGGCGGAGCTCCAGCTGGCGGGAGAAGAACTCCATCAGCTTGACCTTCACGCTGTCGCGCTCGGCCTCGGCACTGTTGATCTCCGTACGGCTGAGGTGCTCCGCGAGGCGCTCGACGCCAGGGAGGTCGTAGCGGGTGGCGCGGGCGCCGCCGGCCTGACCGCGGGTGAGGTGGCGTTCCAGCACCCGGTGCACCACGAGGTCGGCGTAGCGCCGGATCGGGGAGGTGAAGTGGGTATAGTCCTTCTTATGCAGCCCGTAGTGTCCGTCAGGCGCGGGGCGGTAAGCGGCCTTGCGTAGGCTGCGCAGGAGCTGGGTGCGCAGGGTGTGGCTCTGGGCGTGGGTCGCAAGGATCGCGAGAACGCGGCCGAGTTCCGCCCGGTCCGTGAGGTCGCCAGTGGGGATGCCGTGGTCGGCGAGGGTCGGGCGCAGTTCCGCGAGTCGAGCCGGTTCCGGGTCGTCGTGCACCCGGTAGAGCGAGGGAAGCTTGTGCTGGCGGGTGAGGCGCGCGACGGCCTCGTTCGCCGCGAGCATAAATTCCTCGATCAGCTGGTGGCTTTCGTCGTGCTCCACCCGCTCGAGGCGGTCAGCGTAGCCCGCGGGATTCAGCAGGATCTTCGTCTCCGGCATATCCAGATCGAGGCTGCCGTGTGCCATCCGCTCTTGGCGCAGCCGGCGCGCGAATCGCCACAGGCGCCGGATGCACGCCTGCAGGTCGCCCAGCTCCGCCGCCGTTAGTTCCCGCAGCGCCCGGCCGGTCGAACCGGTCTGGTGTGTGGGTGGCAACGGGAGCTCCCGGATGCGCGCGAGGTCATCCTCCTGCAGGAACGCGAGCGCCTGGCGATAGGTGAGGCGCTTCTGGCTGCGGATTACCGTGCGGGCGGGCGCACTGCTGCGGAGTCGTCCGCCTATATCGAAGTCCAACAGCACCGCTTGGCACAGGCGATCCTCCCCCTCGACGAGGGAGCAGAGGCCGTTGGAGATGGGTTCCGGCAGCATGGGCACGACCGTGCCGACGAGGTAGGTCGAGTTGCCGCGGCGCTGGGCCTCGCGGTCGAGCGCGCTGCCGGGGCGGACATAGTGCGAGACGTCTGCGATGTGGACGCCCACCCGCCAGCCGCCGTTGGGCAACTCCTCGAGCGAGAGCGCGTCGTCGAAGTCCTTCGCGTCGTCGGGATCGATGGTGAACACGGACCGTGAACGGTAGTCCAGCCGCCCGCGGGTGTCGCGCGCGGGGACTTTGACGGGCAGGGCCGCGGCCTCGCGCAGGGCATCGCCGGGGAAGCGCGGCTCAAGCTCGTAGGTCAGCAGGATTGCGCGCAGCTCCGCGTCGGGTTCGTGGGTGCGGCCGAGCCGAGCGGTGATAACCCCGGGCGGGGGCAAGGAAGCGTCGGTCCAAGCGCCGAGGCGCACAGCCACCTTGTCCCCGGCGCGCGGGGCGGGCTCAAGCCCCCCGCGGGCGGGGGCGGGCACCGTAATCTCACGGGTGAAGCGTGGGTCGTCTGGCGCGACCATCCAGCCGCCCCGGTGCCGGCGGAGTTCCCCGACCACGACGTCGCGGTTCCGCTCGAGTACGTGGACGACGCGGCCGACGCGCTCACCAGGCCGGCGTCCTTGCCGGCCAGGATGGATCTGCACCACCACGCGATCGCCTGGCAGCGCGACCCCGGAATCGCCCGGGGGAATTTGCACCGCGGGGACAGGCGCCGCCCCGGGGGGCTGTTCCGGCACCGCGAACCCGGAGCCGCCGGTGCGGAACTGGATGCGAGCCACCAGTTCCCCGCGGCGCTGGCGGGGCGCGGCGTTCGTCTCGCCGCGGACAGCCGGCGCCGGCTGCTCTCCTGCGGGGACGGGCAGGCGTCCGGGGCGGGGAAAGGGCAGGGGCGAGCCCGGGGGCGGCATCGCAGGCCCGCGGCGGCGCGGGGTGAACACGGGGCGCGCGGCGGCGGGGTTGGGCGGGGACTCCTGCTGGGCGGCAAACGTGGGCGCGGCGGGAAGGAGCCGGCCGTCTTGGGCGCGGCGTAGCTTGCCGGTCCGCGTCAGCGCGGCGATGGCCTCCGCCAGATGGGCGAGCCGCACGGGGGGTCGGCCGAGCAGGGGGGCAAGTTGGGCGGGACGGGCAGGGGCGAAGCCCGCGGAGCGGACTAAGTTGAGCAGACGATCGCGGAGCGACATAGACCTCCCGCCGGCCCTCGGACCGAGCTTTGGGATTGGCGGGAGGCAATGAGGCTTCTACCCCTCTAGCGATGAAAATCGTCCACGCGGCGAGCGAGCTGTTCCCGTATGTCAAGACCGGTGGCCTCGCGGATGCGGTGGGCGCGCTGGCCGGGGAACTG
>VHCI01000003.1 GCA_016871775.1 Verrucomicrobiota bacterium
CACGATCCCGCGCAGCAAGGGCTGACCAGCGGGGTTGACCTCGGGGCCTCCGAACGTCAGCCGCACGAGCCTTTCCGCACGGAGGTCTTCTTAACCAGTCCCGCCGCGTAGGCGTTGGTTAACCCCAGGCCCAACTCGTGGGAGAAGGCGGCGTAGTTGAGGCAGCGGTCGCACATCAGCCGCAGGATGGTCGTGCAGCGGGAGCGGCATTGGCGTTGAGGGCGGCGGCCAGCGCGGCCGCCGCCGCGCGAGGCGGCGCGAGGACCTTTCCGACCGAAGCAACCCGGGGGCGCTACCGAGGTAATCTCCGCCGGGGATTTTCTTGAGCCGAGCGCCCGCGGCCGCCTTGCTCCCCGCCTGATGTGCGTCCTCCGAAAGCTCCTGCTGCTGCTGGCGCTGAACGGAGCGCGAGGCGCGGAGGGGCCGGATCTCGCCCGGTTTGTTGACGGCGCGCTGCGGCGGGCCTCTGCCGCGGGAGCCGTCCTCCCCCGGATCGCGGCCAAGCGCACCTCGGACTCCCCCAGGCGCTGGCTCGACGCCCACGTCGGGCGTATCGAGCCCGCCATCGCGGCACTCGGCCCCACCCCGGCTCTTCCCGCCCTTGCCGCGGCGGCGGCCGACCTGCGGGTCATCGGGCTTTTCGCCCGCTTCCGCGCCCGCTGGCAGCTCACCGCGGTCCACTACAACCTCTTCCGCTGGCAGCTGAAGCTGGCCGAGCGCGTCCGGGGCGTGCCCGCGAGCCCCGTGACCTTTCCCCTCACCGGACGTCCCCTGACCCGATGAACCGCGCTCCGGCCCCCTCCTCCGCCTCCCCCCTCACGTCTTGGTGGGTGCTGGATCCCCGCGTCAGCCTGCGGGCCCGGGCCGCCCTGCTCGCCGCGGCGGCCGGCGCGGCGCTGACCGCGCTCGCGGCGACGCTGGCGACAGGAGCCCTCGAACGGGAGCTCATTGCGCGCACGGGAGCCCTGCTCGAGGCCACCGCCCAGCAACTCGGGGACCGGCTCGACCAGACGGTGGCGGAACACCTCCGTGTGCTGCGGACGGGCGCGTCCCTACGGGTGGTGCGGGCACCGGCCGCCCCCGCCGAGAAACGTCAAGCGCTCCTCGATCTCCTCGATCCCCAGCCGGAGTTGGCCTGGCTCGCCCTCGCTGACGCTGAGGGTCGGATCAGGGCGGCGACCACCGTCTTTGCGGAAGGCGCGGACGTCGCGCTGCAGGCGTGGTTCCGCGGTGCACGCGAGCAGGCGTTCGCCAGCGACCCCCGCGAGAGCCCGACACTACCACCCCGCGCCAACCGGGAGGAATCTCTCGACGGCCCGCCCCGCGCCCTGGAACTGGCGGTTCCCGTGGCGGACGCGGACGGCAACCCGGCCGGCGTCCTCGCGGCGGGCCTGCGGTGGGACTGGACGCGGGACGCCCTGCGCGCGGCCCTGCCCGAGGCGGTGCGGCGGGCTCGGATCGGCGCGACCGTCTACGCGGAGGCGGGGACGGTGCTCCTCGACGCGGAGGCCTCCGGCTGGAGCCAGCCGCCGGACTTGCCGGCGCTGCCCGATGGCCGGCGCTGGCGGGGATCGTTCACCGAGACGGCCGCGGACGGCGCGAGCTACCTTAGCGCCTACGCGCGTAGCCGCGGGTTCCGCGACCACCGGGGACTGGGTTGGGTGACCGTCGCCCGGCAGCCCGCAGCCGAGGCCCTTGCTCCCGCCCGCGCGCTGGGGCGGCAGGTCGCCGTGGCGGGAATCGTCCTAACCCTGCTCGCGACGGGCGCGGCGTGGCTGGCCTCCGGCCGGATCTCTCGCCGGCTGCGTTCCGTCGGCGCCGCGGCGGACCGGATCCGCGGCGGCGATGTACTGGCGACGCTGCCCGGCACCGGCGGCGAGGAGGAGGTCGATCGGATGTGCCAGGCCGTCGGCCGCCTCGTCGAGACCCTGCGGCCCCCGCCCGACCTGAGCCCGCCGCCCGCGCCGCCCCCGCGGCCGCCGCGGACCGGCTTCCACGTCTAAGCCGGTAGACGGGCCGGGCGCGCCGTTTCGCGCGAGCCGCTGCTCGACAGCGGCGGGGCGCGGGGCTTGCCTCGCGTCACCCCCGATGAAACGCCGCTCCTTCCTCTCCGGCCTCGCCGGCGCCACCGCCGCCCCCCTCCTGCCCCGCCTCGCCGCCGCCGCACCCGCGCCGATCGCGCTTGGCCTCGATAACTTCGCCGTCCGCGCGATGGGCTGGAAAGCCCCGGAACTGATCAAATACGCGGCCGCGCAGAAGTGCGACGTGCTGCTCATTTCCGATCTGGACGCCGTGGGCCCCCTCGGGGACGCGGAGTTACGGGAGGTCCGGCGCCAGGCCGACGCAGCGGGCATCAGCCTCTACGTCGGCAGCTGGAGCATCTGCCCGACTTCCAAGGCGTTCAAACCCACCTGGGGCACCGCCGAGGAGCACGTCCGCCTCGGCCTCCGCGTGGCGCGCGCCCTCGGTTCCCCCGTGTTCCGCGTCGTGCTCGGCAATATGGAGGACCGCAAGACACCCGGCGGCATCCGCGCGCGGATGGCGGACACCCTCGCGGTGATCCGGGCCTGCCGGCGGGACATCCTCGCCTCTGGCGTGCGCCTCGCCCTCGAGAACCACGCCGGCGACCTCCACTCGTGGGAACTGCGGGCCCTGATCGACGAGGCCGGCCACGACCTCGTGGGCGCAAACCTCGACACCGGCAACGCCTTCTGGACCCTTGAGGACCCGATGGACGTGCTCGAGACCCTCGGCTCGGTAGCGCTCTGCTCGAGCCTGCGCGACGCGATGGTCTGGGAGTCGCCGGAAGGGGCGACGATGCAGTGGACGGCGGCGGGCGAGGGCCTGCTGGACTGGCGCGCGGTCGCGGACCGCTGGCGCGCGCTCTGCCCGCGCACGCCGGTGATCATCGAGACCATATCGGGCAACCCGCGGACCTTCGCGTACCGCCAGCCCGGCTTCTGGGACCACTACGAGCGGCGCCCGGAGAAACTGGCGCGCTTCGAGGCGCTGGCGAAGCGGGGCCAGCCGATCGCCCCCTTCAAGGCGCCCGCCGGTCCCGAGGGCCGCGCGGCCACCCAGAACTTCCAGCGCGCAGAACTCGAGCGCTCCCTCGCCTTCCTGCGCACCTCCGTCGGCCTCGGCCGGCGCGCCTGAGACGGCCCCCGTTTATGCCCTACCCCGCCCTCCTCCTCGCCCTCCTGCTGCTCCCCGCCGCCAGCCTCCGGGCCGCCGACCCCGCGCCCCGCTGGAACATCCTGTTCCTCTTCGCCGACGACTGGGGGCGCTACGCCTCCGCCTACGCGAAAGTCGATAGCCGCCCAACCGTCAACGAAGTCATCTCCACCCCGCACGTCGACCGCCTCGCGCGCGAGGGCGTCACCTTCCGCCACGCCTTCGTCAACGCGCCGTCCTGCACCCCGTGCCGCAGCTCCCTGCTTTCGGGACGGTACTTCTTCAACACCGGCCGCGGCGCGATTTTGCAGGGGGCCGTTTGGGACCCTGCGATCCCGACCTTCCCGCTGCGGCTGCGGGACGCCGGCTACCACATCGGCAAGAGCTACAAGGTGTGGAGCCCGGGCACGCCCGCGGACGCGCCCTTCGGCGAGCAGCGGCACGCCTACGAGAAGGCCGGCCGCGCCCCGAACAACTTCTCGGAGGAGGTCACCGCCCGCGTCGCCCGCGGCCAGCCCCTCGCCGCTGCCCGGGAGGAGATTTTCGCCCAAGTGCGCGGCAACTTCGACGCCTTCCTCGCCGACCGGAAGCCCGACCAGCCCTGGCACTACTTCTTCGGCACCACCACCACCCACCGCAAATGGGTCCGTGGCTCCGGCCTCGCCCTCTGGGGCATCGACCCGGGGCGCCTCCGCGGCCGCCTGCCCGCCTTCCTCCCCGACGTCCCCGAGGTGCGCGAGGACGTCGCCGACTACCTCGGCGAATGCCAGGCGGTCGACGCCTACCTTGGGGTGCTGCGCGAACGCCTCGAGGCGGCCGGCGAGCTGGAGCGCACGCTCATCATCGTCAGCGGGGACCACGGGATGCCCGGCGTCCCCTCCGGCAAGTGCAACCTGTACGACCACGGCACCGCAGTGTCGCTCGTCGCCCGCGTGCCCGGTGCCCGCCCCGGCCGGGTGGTGGACGACTTCGTCTGCCTGCCCGACCTTGCCCCCACGTTTATGGAAATCGGCGGCGTTACCCCGCCCGCCGGCCTCTACGGCCGCTCGCTCCTTGGCGTCCTCCGCTCCGACCGCGAGGGTCAGGTGGATCCGACCCGGACTTGGGTGATCACCGGCCGGGAGCGGCACGTGGAGAACGCGCGCGAGGGCTATCTGCCCTACCCAATGCGCGCGCTCCGCACCAAGGACTACATCTACATCCGCAACTTCGCCGCTGAGCGGATGCCGATGGGGGACGCGAAGGACGCCTTGAAGCCGGAGGTGCTCGCCGCCGCGACCCTCGTCGAGGAGACCCGCGTGGGTTACGCGGATATGGACAGCAGCCCGACCAAGGCGTGGCTGATCCGGAACCGCGAGGACCCGCGCTGGAAGTGGCATTTCGACCACGCCTTCGGCCCCCGCCCGGCGGAGGAGCTTTACGACCTGCGCCGCGACCCGGACCAGACCCGCAACGTCGCGGCGGACCCCGCGCAAGCGGCCACCAAGGCCGAGCTGGCCGCCAAGTTGATGCGGGAGCTGACCACCGCGGGCGATCCGCGCGTGACCGGCGACGGCCTCACCTTCGAGCGCCCTCCGTTTTCCGGGCCGCTCCCGGGGGATACCGGAAAGGGCAAGCGGAAGGCCAAGTCCGGCTGAGCCTTGGCGGAGCCTGCGGCCCGGCTAACAAAAAAGGCCCGGCCCCCGCCAGGGGGCACGGGCCTGGCGCAGCCGGTAAAGCGGCTCAGGCCTTAAACACCGGGATAGCAAAGGCGCCGCGGCCAGCGCGCTTCAGCAGCGGGTTCTTGTTGGCCGCCGCCGCCAAGGTGGCGTTGGGGCCGGTGAACTGCTCGGTCTTCCCGTCGAGGACCAGCTTCGGGCCGACCACGGTCTTGGTGCCCGCGGTGTCCACGTTGTTGGCCTTCAGGTGCTCGAGCATCCGGTTGCAGGAGTCCTGCGTGTCCTTGTCGCTCTTGATGGCCTCGGCCAGCTCGGCGTTACCCATTTCGGCGCCGAGCAAGTACGAGACGTTCCCCAAGTGGCAGAGCGCGGAGGAGTAGTGGCAATCCTCGACGGTGGAGCGGACGACCTTGCGGGTCTGGGCAGCCTTGACGAAGGCCGCGCGGTGCTGGCCGAGGGTGTTCTTGGCGAACTTCTGGATCACCTTCTTGTCATTGCCGTAGACCAGCGCGCCGCCGTTGGAGCCAATGGTGACGTAGCCGTTCTCGCACTGCACCACGACGCCGACGTCGGTCCCAAGGTACTTGTCCATCGCGCGCATCCCAGCCTTCATCGGGAGGCCGCGGACCTCGAAGATCAGGGGAGCCTTGGTGTAGCCGAAGACGGAGACGAGCGTGTTGGGCGTTTCGGCGTCGTCGCGGTAGCCAAAGCGGCCGCCAAAGCTCATCACGGTCGGGGGCAAGCCCGGCTCGCCGAGGAACCAGCGGGCGACGTCCATCTGGTGGATGCCCTGGTTGGTGATGTCGCCGCCGCCGCAGTTCCAGAACCAGTGCCAGTCATAGTGCACGGTGCCGTTGGACTTCGAGTTGCGGCGGGGCGGGGTCAGGTCGGCGGGACCAGTCCAGAGGTCGTAGTTGATCGAGTCCGGCACCTTCTGGGCGCCCTGGGTCTGGCCGATGCTGTCGCGGGTCTTGTAGCAAAGGCCGCGGGCCCAGAGGATGCGGCCGATCTGGCCGGACTTCACAAAGTCGATGGCGTCGTAGACGTCCTCCGAGGACCGGTTCTGCGTGCCCGCGAAGACGATGTTCTTGGGGTGCTTGCGGGCGGCCTCGACCGCCTGGCGGCCTTCCCAAACGTTGTGGGAAAGCGGCTTCTCGACGTACACATCTTTGCCCGCCTGCAGGGCCCAGATCGTCTGCAGGGAGTGCTGGTGATTGGGCGAGGCGAGCACCACGGCGTCGATATCCTTGCTCTCGAGCAGCTTCCGGTAGTCGACGTAGGTGGCAGCTTTCACCCCGGCCTTCTCGCAGTCGTCCTTGCGACGGGCGAGCACCTCGGAGTCGACGTCGCAGATGGCGACGAGGCGGGAGCCCTTCAGCTTGGTGGCGTGGTCCATCATATGGCCGCGGCCCTGGGAGCGGAGGCCGACGACGGCGACGCGGAGGTCGCCGTTGGCGCTGCCGGCGGCGGGGGCGGCCTGGCCGTAGAGGCGGGTGCCGGCGAGCGCGGCACCGCCGACGAGGGAGGTCTTGAGGAATTCCTTGCGGGTCCAGTGATTCATAGGGGAGGAACGGTTGAGGGTTGGGGGAAAGGGTGGCTGGGCTCCGCCCCGGCCCGGGCCGGAGCGGACTTTCGCGGGGGAAAACATCGCGACTCCGGCACACGCGTCAAGGGAGGTCAACCTCCGCGTGCGCTGGACGGTCCGACGGCGGGAAGGATGTGCGGGGACGCGCGCAGACCCCGATTGCCAACCCGGCAGCGACTGCGCTGACTCCGCCATGATGACCGCTCCCGAACTGCCCGTCGCCATCCTCGCCGGCGGCCTCGCGACCCGCCTCCGGCCGATCACCGAAAAGGTGCCCAAGCTGCTGGTCGAGATCGCGGGCGAACCTTTTTTCTCCCACCAACTGCGGCTGCTCCGGTCGGCCGGGCTACGGCGGCTGGTCCTTTGCGTCGGCCACCTCGGCGAGCGGATCGTCGAGCGCTACGGTGACGGACGCGACTGGGGCGTCCGCATCGACTACGCGTTCGACGGACCCCGGCTCCTCGGCACCGGCGGTGCGCTGGTCGCGGCCCTGCCGCTCCTCGGCGAAGCTTTCTACGTCCTCTACGGCGACAGCTACCTGCCGATCGACTACGGCGCCGTAGGCACGGCGTTCCAGCAGTCGGGGTGCCTCGGGCTGATGACCGTTTACGAAAATCGCGGCCGCTATGACACGAGCAACGTGTGGTACGAGGACGGCCGAATCCGCGTGTACGACAAGCGCCAGTGCCGCCCCGAAATGCACCACATCGACTACGGCCTGGGGGTGTTCCGCGCCGCGGCCTTCGCCGGCCAGCCGCGCGACGCCGTGGTGGACCTCGCCGCCGTGCAGACGGACCTATGCGCCCGCGGCGAGCTGGCCGGCTACGAGATGAAGCAACGTTTCTACGAGATCGGCTCCCACGAGGGCCTCGCCGAGCTCGACGCCCTCCTGCGGCGCCGCTCCGCCGAGCCCTGAGACCCCGCGTCAAAAGCCGCGGTCCTCCCCCGCTCGCGTCCCGGCTTCTCCTTTAGTTCTCGTTCGACCGTCCTTCGATCCCCGCGGGTCCCGCCCGCGGTGACCGGACCGGTCGCCGGGGGGCGCTGAAACATTTCGCGGCAAGTTTGCGGAAACATCCACGGACACTTCGCTGTCGCAGCGCCTGATGAGCCCTTCTGCCGCCCCCGCCCGCCCCCGCCAGATTGTCACCCTGCTGCTGGCCGCGCTGCTGGGTTCTTTCGCCCTTGCCGGCCAACCATCGGCCGCAGCGTCAGGCGCCGGCCAGCCGTCCCGGCCCGCGGTCGCGGACCGCGACCTGATTTCGGCCGCGGCGCCGATGACCCTTGAGGTGGAGGGCGCCGGGGCCCACGGGCAACTCGTGGTGGCGCCGGAGCTCGTCGGCCCGGATGCCGGCGCGGAACTCGTCTACACGATCGTCGCGGCACCCCTGCACGGGCGCGTCGGCCTCGCCGGCGGTGACGAGGGCGACCTTTTCCGCACCCAGACCTCGCGCCTCGGCTACTTCGCCTACCGCCCGGGCGAGGGCTTCGCCGGCGAGGACGCTTTCACCTACACCGTCCGCAACTCCACCACGGGGCTCACCTTCCGGAACACGGTCGTGCTCACGGTCCTCCCGCCGCCGCCCGTGGTGTTAGAGAAATTTGAGGTCGGTGCCGCCCGCGCCCGCCCGCCGCAGGTCCGCGCGGTCGCCCTCGTCACCCGCCCCAACACCCCCGTGTCGTCTCCGTTGCCTAGTCACGAGGACGCGATGGCGCCGGCTGACCGGGCCCTTATCCCCGCCCCGAAGGTGGCCTGGGTGCTGGACGCGAAAAACGGCCCGCGGAACGGGGTCGCGCGCCTCGACCGGGCCACCGGCCAGCTGACCTACGCGCCCCACCCCGGCTTCATCGGCGAGGAGCGCTTCGGCTACTACACGGTTGACGAGCACAACCCGCACCTCGGGGCCGAGAACGTCGTCCTGGTCAGCGTCGAGCCCATCCGCTTGGTGCGCGAGCTCTCGGTCGACCGTTCTCGCAGCCGCATGGTCGACCTCGTGCTCGTGATCAACAACTCGCGCTCGATGGGCAAGCACCAGGATCGCCTCGTCGCCACCCTCGCCCGGTTCCGCCAGCTCTTCCACGCGCGGGACCTCGATTACCGCATCGGGGTGCTGACGACCGACTTCGTCAACGCCGACCCCTCCCGCGGACCGGGGCAGCAGCGCTTCTACAAGGAGGTGCGCGCCGTGCGCCTCGACGCGGCCGGCAAACCCGTGACCGACGCGCGCGGGCGCCCCCAGACCTACACCAAGCGCGTCGCCAGCAACGGCCTCCTCGTCACCCTGCCGGAGCTGCCCGAGCCGTGGGTCACGCCCCGGACCCCGGACGGCGTCTTCGCGGAGCTGGTGCAGGTGGGCACCAACGGGGACAGCAACCGGACCGCCTTCACCGCGACCTATAATTTCGTGGCCGGATACCATAACGGGGACCACGCGTTCCTGCGGCCCGAGGCGCCCACTTTCGTGGTGTTCTTTATGGATGAGGAGGAGACGCGGATGGCCACGTGGAAGGAGCAGGGCGGCGGCGCGCCGCGTGCCGAGTGGATCGAGGACGGCCAGTTGCCAGCGCTACTCGAGGCGTTCAACGCGCGGGCGCCCGCGGGCGCCCGCCAGACGCTCGACGGGTACATCAACCAATGGGTGCTGCGGCCGTTCATCATCGCGAAGGGCAACCGGCGCGGCCGGCTGGAGATCCACGCCGTGGTCGCACCCGGCAACGTCTCGCACCGCCGCGCCGCGGAACTGACCGGGGGCACCGTGCTCAACATCGAGGAGGACTTCTCGGGGCCCCTGGCGGCGCTGGGCGACCGGATCGCCGACACGGTCACGGTCGCGCTCGAGCCGGTCGAGGGCGGGGCCACCCTGTACCGGAAGAGCCTGCGGGTGCTGGTCGATGGCCGGGAGGTCGCGTCCGGCCCGCAGGACGGCTGGGTTTACGACGAGCGGACCCATAGCCTCCGCTTCGAGGGTGCCGCGAAGCGGCGCGCCTTCCTCGCGCGGATCGACGTCCGCTACGAGGAGCACCGCTGAGCCGGACTCATTCAGTTGGCGGTTGAGCAGCGGGGCGAGAGGGCGAGCAGATTTCGGTCGAGTAAGCCCGACGCCTACCCGGAGGGTAGGTGGAGCGGCTGACGCAGACCGAAGGGTGCCGTCCAATCGTCTCGGGGCGACCCGTCCAACTGAATGAGTCCGGCTGAGGCCGGCGCCGGGCGCGCCGCGCTCGGCGCTAGCCTTTGGGCAGGGAATCCGTTTGCTCTTGGCGATGCCCCAACCCACCCGCCTGCTCGCCACGCTCCTGCTGGGCGCCCTCACCCTGCCCGCGGCCGCGCCCCGCTTCGCCCATGAGGACAGCGACCTCCGGCCCGACCCGGCCGCCCGCTTTGGTAAGCTCGAAAACGGCCTGCGCTACGTCGTCCTCCGCAACGCCGAGCCCAAGGGCCGCGCCTCGCTCCGCCTTCTGATCCACGCCGGCAGCCTGCACGAGGAGGAGGACCAGCGCGGGGTCGCTCACTTCCTCGAGCACATGGCCTTCAACGGCAGCCGCAACTTCGCGCCCGGCACGCTCGTGGAATTCTTCCAGCGGATGGGGATGAGCTTCGGCGGGGACACCAACGCCTCCACCGGCTTCGACCGCACGCTCTACCTGCTGGAACTGCCCGAGACCTCCGAGGCCACGCTCGCCGAGGGCCTCCGCGTCTTCGGCGACTACGCCGCCGGCCTCCTGCTCGCCCCCGCGGAGATCGACCGCGAGCGCGGCATCATCCTCAGCGAGAAGCGTGCGCGCGACACCGTCGGCTTCCGCACCGCCGTCGCGCAGTTCGAGTTTATGCTCGGCGACACCCTCCTGCCCCGCCGGATGCCCATCGGCGTCGCGGAGGTCATCCAGGGCGCCCCGCGCGAGAGCTTCCTCGCCTTCTGGGACCGCTGGTACCGCCCCGAACGGATGGCCGCGGTGATCGTGGGCGACGTCGACCCCGACCTCGCGGAACGCCTCGTCCGCGCGGCCTTCGCGCCCCTCACTGGCCGCGGCCCAGCCCCGGCGGAGCCGGACCGGGGCCGCGTGACGCGGTTCGACGGCGTGCGGGCGCGCTTCCACCCGGAGCCGGAGGCGACCGCCACCAGCGTGTCGCTGGCCGTGCTGGCGCCTCACCGGGCGGAGCCGGACAACGCCGCCCAGCGCGTGAGCCGCCTGCCGCGGCAGTTCGCGGTGTCGATGCTCAACCGCCGGCTCTCCGTCCTCGCCCGGCGTGAGGGGACCGCGTTCAGCGCCGCCCGCGTCTCGGTCAACGAGGGTTACCGGATCTACCGCGAGGCCACGGTTGACCTGACCTGCAAGCCGGAGCAGTGGGCCGCCGCGCTCGCGGTCGGGGAGCAGGAGCTGCGGCGCGCGCTGGAGCACGGGTTCCAGGCCGGCGAATTGGCGGAGACCAAGGCCTCGTACCGCAACGCCGTCGAGCAGGCCGTCCGCGGCGCCCCCACGCGGCGCTCCGGTAACCTCGCGGGCGAGATCGCGCAGTCGATCCTCGACGAGCGCGTGTTCACGCACCCGGCGGCGACCCGCGACCTCTACCTGCCGGCGGTCGAGCGCATCACGGCAGCGGAGTGCCTCGCGGGGCTGCGCGAAGCGTTCACCGGCAACGGCCGGCACCTGATGGTCAGCGGCAACGTGACGCTGCCCGGCGACGCCGCCGCGGCCATCCTCGCCGCGCACACCGCTTCCGCTAGAGTCGCCGTGGAGCCGCCCGCGGACGCCGCGGAGGCGCGCTGGGCCTACACCGATTTCGGGGCCCCCGGACAGGTGGTCCGCCGGGAGCACGTCGCGGACCTCGACGTCACGCTCGTCACCTTCGCCAACGGCGTGCGCCTGAACCTGAAGCGCACGGACTTCGAGGCCGGCATCCGGGTGAGCGCGCGCGTCGGCACCGGCGGCCTGACCGAACCGGCGGACCGGCGGGGGCTGGTGATGCTCGCCAACAGCGCGTTCACCGCCGGCGGGTTGGGCCGGCACGGGGTCGACGACCTCCGCCGGGTGCTCGCGGGCCGCAACGCGGGGATCAGTTTCCGGGTTGGCCAGGACGCGCTCGAGCTCGGCAACGCGGGCGGCGGAGGTGGCCGCGGCGGCCGGGGCGGCGGCGGGGGCGGCACGACCCGCGAAGATCTGCTGCTTACGCTCCAACTGCTGACCGCGCACCTCACCGATCCCGGTTACCGGCCGGAGGCGCTGCGGCAGGTCCGCACCGGGATGGAACAGATGTACACCGGATTCGCGCACACGCCCAACGGGCCGCTCTCCACCGAGGTCGCGAGCCTGATCGCGGGCGGCGACCACCGCTTCGGCGTACCGCCACGCGAGGTCCTCCTGGCCCGCGAACTCGGCGAGGTCCGGGAATGGCTCGCGCCCCAGCTCGCCCGCGGCGCGATCGAGGTCGCGCTGATCGGCGACCTCGACCCGGAGACCGCGATCGACGCCGTCGCCCGCACCCTCGGCGCGCTGCCGACGCGCGAGGAGCGGCCCGCCCTCGCGGACCTGCGGCGGGTCACGTTCCCCCGGGAGCCGTTCACTCGCGAGTACCGGATCAGCTCCGAGATCCCGAAGGGTGTGGTCGCGCTGTTCTGGCCCACCACGGATGCGTCCGACATCCGCCGCACGCGTCGCCTCACTCTGCTCGCAGGCGTGTTTAGCGACCGGTTGCGGGTGAAGATCCGCGAGGAGATGGGCGGCACCTACAGCCCCCGCGCGGCCAGCGCCTCCAGCGACACCTTCGCCGGGTACGGTTACCTCTCTACCTCGATCGACGTCGACCCGACCGCCGCCGCCAAGGTGCGGGAGGCCGTGGTGGACCTCGCCGACGACCTCGCCCGGAACGGGGTGACCGACGAGGAGCTCGAGCGGGCGCGTCTGCCAGCGCGGACCGCCGCCCGCGAGTCGCTCCGCACCAACGCGTACTGGCTGCAAGCCGTCCTCCCGCGCGCGCAGGAAAAGCCCGAGGTGCTCGACTGGGCGCGCTCCCGCACCGCGGACCTGGAGGCCGTTACCGCCGCTGAGCTCTCGGCGCTGGCCCGCGAGTACCTCCGCCGCGGGCGCGTGAGCCGCGTGACGGTCCTGCCGGGTTCCTGACGCGCGGCGGTCAGCGCGCGCGCCCCGGGATGCGGTTGAGCGTGTAGTAGGCGCGGGCGTGGCGGAGCGGCTGGCCTCCCGCGGAACGCAGGTCCCCGACCGCCAGCTCGTGCACGTGGCCCGGCCGCTGGCCGCCGCACCGCAGCGTCACGCTCCGCCGGTCCGACGCCACCGCGACCGCCTCGACCGTCACCGGCCGGGGGTCCGTCTCCGGGCTCCCGTAATTCTGGCGGTAAAGGTAGGTGTAGCTGCTCAAGGTGAACAACGCGGGCGTCACCACGGCCTCCCCGGCCAGCGGCTCCGTGAAGGTCAGGCGGAAGCCGTCCGGCGTCGCCTCCATCCGCTGGATCTCGAACGGCACCTTCCCCGTCCAGCGCAGCCGCTCGAGGCCGAAGGAGCGGGAACCGAGGGAATTCCAGCCGCGGTTGGATTCGCCCAAGATCATCGAGCCGTCGCCGAGGAACGCCATCTGGAGCACCGCCGACTGGAGTTGTTCCTGGAACGGGAAACACGCGCCCTGGTACTCGCCGTCGACCTGCTCGAGGAACACGCGGTTGACCTGCGCGAGGGTGAAGTCGCCCACGAACAGCTGCCCCGCGAAGGGGCCGAAGGCGCCGCCGGTCCGGTCGCAGACGATGCCCGTCGTGCTCTGCCCCATCTTCGCGTACGGGAACCACACCGCGGGCAGGGCGAAGCCCGGGATGCGCGCCGCCGCCTCCACCATGGTCAGGCCGGCCGGCAGCGGCCCCGGATCCCGGACCAGCGACTCGGGCCGCCGGGTCTCAGGGATCGAGTCCGCGTGGCCGTAGAACTTGCCCGGCCGCACGTGGATCAGCGGGCAAGTGCCCCACCAGTTTCCCTGTTGGTCCGTGGCGAACACGTCCCCCGCGAGGTTGACCCCGAGGCCGAACGGCGACCGGAACCCGGCCGCCACCGGGAGCAACTCGCCGCCGGGCGCCTGCCGCATCGCCCAGCCCCGCCACAGGGGCCCCGCGGGCCGGTGGCCGTCGATCTTCGCCGGCGCGCCGATCGTCACGTTCAGCGTCACCCACAGGTTACCCTCGTGATCGAACACCGGGCCATAGGCGTACTCGTGGTAGTTGCCGGAGAGGCCCCAGCCCTTGGCCGCCGTCTCGTAGAGGTCCGCGACGCCGTCCCCGTCGCGGTCGGCGATGCGGGTGACCTCGCTGCGCTGCGCGGTGTAGAGGGCCCCGTCCCGCCACGTCAGGCCCAGCGGCTCGTGCAGGCCGGTCGCGAAACGACTGAAGCGGGCGCGCGCCGGATCCTCGAGCGGGTTCTCGAGGATCCAGATCTCACCCTTGCGCAGGGTGAGCGCGGCCCGCCCGTCCGGCAGGAGCGCGATGCCGCTCACCTCGAACTTGCTCTCGGTCGGGAGGGCGTAGGGGGTCAGCTCGTACGCGGGCGCGGCCGGCTCGGCGCCCCGGGCGAGGGCCGCGCCGAACGCGAGGAGCAGCGCGGCCCGCGACCCGCGGGCAAGACGTGCGGCGCTCACGGCAGCACCTCCTCGAGGAGGGCCTCGCCGGCGGGATCGAACGCGATCGGCCGCGGCGTCGCGCCGGGCGCCGCGCCCCGGAAGATCCAGCCCGGGCCGCCACCGCGCACCCGCAGCACCCGCAGGTAACCCCCGCCCGCCGGGTCGGGCCGCAAGGTGTCCTCGACCTGCAGCGGGCCGGCCTCGTACCGGAAGGTCGGCGTCCCGTCCGCGGCCGTGACGTGCCCGCGGAACCGGTGGGGCACCTCGGCCGCGCCGGCCTCCGCCCGCGCGAACGGCGTCCAGCCCGGCAGCGGCGTCACCGCGTCCCCCAGCGGCCGGGCGGGCGTCATCGCGCGCTCCTCCCAGGTGGTCAACGCGTCCAGGAAACGTCCCCGCCAGGTGAGGGCCCAGCGGACCTCGCGTCCGTCGAACGCCGCGTGGCGCCCCGCGGGGGTGCCGACGGCGACCGCGTCGAGCCCGGCGCCCTGGAGGAAGGTGCGGAACACGAGCGTGCGCCCCGCCTGCTCCGGCCGCAGCTCGTACTCGCCGCCGCGCAGCAGGCCCTCGGGGAGCAGCTGCTGGTCGGCCTCCTTGAGGTAGGTCCAGAGCTGCTCGATCTCCTGGTTCGCCTTCGGGCGGCCCTGGAACATCGGCGGCATCCGCGTGCCGGGCTGCACGGACTGCGGGTTGAGGAGCAACTCCTTGAAATACTCCGGGAGCAGCCGCCGCGCGGCCGCGTCCAGCGGGATCGCCGACATCCCGACGGCGGGCCGTTCGCGCAACCCGTGGCAGGTGATGCAGCCCAGCCCGCCATCCTGCGTGCCCAGCAGCAGGCGGCCGTGGCCGGCGCGCTGGTGCAGCTGGCGGCCGCTCACGTCGATCGCGACCGGGGGCTCCCGCCGGTCCGCCTCCTCCCAGCGCGCCAGCACCGGCTCGGACACCGCGCGGCCGAAGGCCGGCATCCGCGCGACCTGGTAGGGCCGCACCTCGCCGCCGCCCTCCCAGAGCAACTTCGCCCACCACTCGCGGGTGAGCTTGCGCCCGACGTGGTCCAGGACCGGCGGCAGGTTGCCCATCTCGCCCAGGGCCTCGGCGGTGGCATCAGACACGGTGAAGAAGCGCTGCAGGGCGGGCTCGACCCCGCCGCGGCCGCCGCGGGTGTGGCACGCGTGGCAGTTCATCCGCGTCAGGAAACGCCCGACGTCGCCGGCCGCCCCGGG
This sequence comes from Verrucomicrobiota bacterium, assembly GCA_016871775.1. Taxonomy (GTDB): domain Bacteria; phylum Verrucomicrobiota; class Verrucomicrobiia; order Opitutales; family Opitutaceae; genus ER46. Next base: position 15,247 of record VHCI01000003.1, read on the forward strand.
CCGCAGGAAGGAGTCGTCGCCCGCCAGCCGGCGCAGGGCGGCGCGCACCGCGTCCCGCTGTGCGGCATCAAGGCCGAAGTCGGGCGCACGCGGCGGGGGCGTCTCGGCGAGGCAACCCCGCGCCAGCGCCGCGTCGTCCGCCCGGAGCGCGGGCGCCGCCGGCGGGGCCGCCGCCGCGGGACCGGGCGAGGGATCCCCGTGGCACGCCGCGCAACCGCGCGTGGTGAAAAGCCGGCGGCCCTCCGTCACCAGCGCGGTCGGCACCGCCGCCGCCGCGGAAGTGGACGCGGGCGCGCCGCGCGCACGTTGCAGGTACGCCGCGACGTCCGCCGCCTCGGCGGGGGTCAGGTGGCTGTCCGGCATCCGCCCGGCGGGCCGCGCCGCGAGCGGATCGATCAGGAAGCGGACGAGGGCGGCGCGGTCGTAGCGCGCCCCGAGGGCCAGCGGCACCACCCCCAAGGGCTCCGGCGGCCGCGCCTCCCCGGCGGCGACGGGCAGGGCGAGGGACGGGTCCGCCGCGTGGCAGGCGACGCAGCCGACGGCGTGGTACAGGCGGCGACCGGCCTCGACCGAGCCCGCGGGCAATTCGGGTTCAGGGCGCGGCCGCCCGAGGGTGCCGAGGTAGGCGGCGAGCGCGGAGACCTCGGCGGCGGCTAGGGTGGTCCGCGGCATCAGCGTGCCGGGCTTGAATTCCGCGGGGTGCGCCAGGAACGCGGCCAGCGCCGCGGGGTCAAGGCGCGCGCCGACATCCCCGAGGAGCGGGGCCGGGCGCGGCGGCAAACCCTCCGCGCCGGGCAGCCGGTGGCAGGCGACGCAGTTGAGCTCCCCGAGCAGGAGCAACCCGCCCTCGGGCGCCGCGGCCGGCGCGGCGCGGTGGAAGCGCTCGAAGCCGGCGACGACGGGGGAGCCGGCGGCCGGCACGGCGGCAAGGCCGCACCCGAAGGTGGCCAGCAGGGCCCGGACCACCCGGACGGGAACCACGGGGCGCCGGGGGATCACCGCGCGAACCCCCGCAGGATCGACTCCAGGTGGGCGCGCGAGCGGTTGATCTCGGCGGTGACGAGCGGGGCCGTCTCGAGGATCGGCCGGCCGCGCGGCGTGGGGTGCATAAAGATCTCGGTCCAGCCCGCGAAGCGGATGTCCTGCAGCGCGCGCAGCGGCGGCGCCCAATCGAGGGAGCCACGGCCGGGCAGCTGCATCAGTTCCTCGTCGAGGGGCATCGGCTTCATGCAGCCGCGCCCGTATTCCCAAGCGTAGAAGAGCAGCAGGCGGTCCCCGAGGTCGCGGATCAGGCCGGCGATCAGCGCGGGATCCTGCGGCAGGTGGTAGGGCGCGAGGGCGATCCCGATCGGCAAACCCCGCCCGAAATCCCGCAGCCAGCGGATGGAGTCGGGCGTGTTGATCAACATACTGCCGTGGTTCTCGACCGCGATATCGACGCCGGCGGCACGCGCCCGCTCGAGCGTGGGCCGCATCGCCTCCACAAACCGCCGCACCCCTTCCTTCAGCGCCTCGCCCGTCAGGCCGGCCTGCCCCTTCGCGCCCGTGACGATGAGGCGGCCGCTGTGGGACGCGACGAACGCGATCTCCTCGTCGAGCCCGTAGGGTCCGATGTCGAAGCGGGTGGTGAGGGCAAGGGAGACCCCGTGGCGGCGCAGGGTGGCGGTCAGGCGCTCGCGGCCCCAGGCGTCAGCCTCCTCCCGCTGCGTCCCGTGGCGGCGCGGCCACAGGTCGATGGCGGTGGAACCCTGCCGCGGCACCTCCGGCAGGATCTGGTCGAGCGACAGCCCGCCGTACAGGCTCGAGGCGACGGCGTAGCGGAGGGAGAAGCCGGCCGGGGCGGCGGCGCGGCCGGCGGCCGCCGCGACGGCGGCCAGCCCGGCGTGCTGAAGGAAGGTGCGGCGCGTCACCGCGGGCGTCAGGCGCTGGAGGAGGGGCATGGCGGACGGGGGTAAGAGGGCCGATGAACCGCGGGCGGCCGGGCGCGCGGCGCCAAGAACCCCGGGCGGTCGCAGAGATTTTCGCTTGAATGTCATTTGTCAACAATCAATACCCACACGGGCGTTGCGTTCCGCGCGGGTGCGGATTCCGCTGCCCCGCTCCCTGATGAAACTCGCCTCCAACCTGCAGGAACAGGTCGCGTCGCACCTCCGCCGCCGAATCCTCTCCGGGCAACTGCTGCCGGACACCCCGCTGCGTGAGCAGACGCTCGCGGAGGAGTTCGGGATCAGCCGGGGGCCGATCCGGGACGCGCTGCTGCACCTGACCAAGGAGGGGCTGCTGGTGGCGAAGCCGAACGTCGGGGTGAAGGTCGCGGCCGAGCCGTCGGGCCTCAAGCGGAACGTCATCGTGCACCTGCGCCGGGAGATCGAGGCCTCCGCGGTGACGGCGTGGTTCGGCGCGCGCGACGCGGGCCTGCTGGGGCGGCTCGACGACAACCTCGCGCTTTACCGCGAGGCTTGCGGGGGCAGCGACCTGGGGCAGGTGGTGGAGCTGGATATGGCGTTCCACCGGCTGATCGTGGAGGCGGCGGACCAGGGGAGCCTGGTGGACCTCTGGCTGCCGATAATGCTGCGGATGTTCCTGCGCTACTCGCGCCACCGGGACCTGATGGAGAGTTACCGCGAGCACGCCGCCATCGTGCGGGCGATGCACGCCGGCCGCGAGTGGGAGGCGCTCGAGGCGCTGAAGAGCCACATCGTCTGACGCGGCCGCGCGGGCGCGGGGCGGTCTCCGCCGGTCCGGCTCAGGCGCGGGGGGCGGTGCGCACGATGCCGCGGGCCTCGAGGTCATCCACCTTCGCCGCGGCATAGCCGGACTCGAGCAGCACCTCGCGCGTATGGGCGCCGAGTTCCGGGGCGAAGACGCGTTCCCGCGGCGGGGTGCCGTGGAGGCGCACCGGGGTGCCGAGCAGGCGGAACGCGCCCGCGGCGGGATGCGCCATCTCGACCACCATCCCGTTGGCCCGGACCTGGGGATCGTCGGCGGCCTCGGCGAGCGTGTTGATGCGGGCACAGAGGACGCCCTTGGCCTCGAGCTCGGCGAGCCACTCCGCGGTCGGGCGGGTGCGCAGGCGCGCCGCGAGCAGGCCGTTGAGCTCGGCGCGGTGGCGCGCCTGCAACTCGTGGGTGCGGAAACGCTCGTCCAACGAGAGGTCGCCGAGCCCGAGGGCGACCGAGATGTCGCGCAGCGCGTTCTCGCTGAACACGGGCGAGATCTCGAGGTAGCCGTCCCGCGTGGCGAAGGACTTGTCGATCGTGCTCTCGTTGGCGATCACGCCGGAGACCTCGGTGACGCGCCCCGCGTTCATCTCGGCGGGACCCTCCCAGCTGTGGGCGTGGAAGGCGACGCTGAGGAGGTCGGTCGTGACCTTCTGCCCCCGGCCTGTGCGCCCGCGGGCGAGCAACGCCATCAAAATGCCCTGCATCAGCATCAGGCCCGCGGCGTAGTCGGCCGAGATGCCCGCCGGGATGGGCGGCTTCGCGGGGTCCGGCTGCACGAACCAGCCCGCCTCCGCGCGCGCCATCAGGTCGTGCCCGCCCCGCGCCCGGTCCGCCGACGGCCCGTGGTCGCCCCAGCCGCCGGACCACGCGTAGACCAGCCGCGGGTTGCGCCGCGCGAGTTCCTCGTAACCGAAACCCAGCTTCTCCATCACCCCCGCGCGGAAATTGTGCACCACCACGTCCGCCCGCGCCGCGAGGTCGTACACCGCCTGCTGCCCCGCCGGATCCTTCACGTCGATCGCCACGCTGCGCTTGTTCCGGTTCAGCCCGGCGAACGGCAGGCTCACCCCGTGGACAAACGGGCCCCAGCGACGGCTCCAGTCCCCCGCGCCCGGCCGCTCCACCTTGATCACGTCGGCACCGTAGTCGGCCAGGATCTGCGTCCCGACCGGCCCCTGATAAACGTGGGTGAAATCGAGGACCCGGATCCCGCCCAGCGCCGACTCGGAAGCTCGCATCCCCGAGGGACTAGCACGGCCTGATTGTAGTTTGTCAACAATACGTTTGACAACCCGTTATCTCAAGCGCGGCCTCCACGGGATCGAACTGACCTATGCGCACCGAGGTTGAACTGGAATACCGCGACGGGATCGCGCACCTGACCCTGCGGCCGCCGGAGGGCAAGCCGCCGACGCTCGACCACGGGGTGATCGCGCGCCTCGACGCGCTCTGCGCCGAGGTGGAGACGCGGGCGGGGACCCTGGTGGCGGTGGTGGTGCGCAGCGCGTCGGCGCGGCACTTCTGCGCGGGGGCCAACCTCGAGGTGATGCGGACGATTACGGCGGCCAACGTGGCGGACTGGGTGCACCAGGGCCACCGGCTGATGAACCGGCTGGAGGCCTTGCCGCTGCCGGTGGTGGCGGTCGTGGAGGGGTACGCGCTGGGCGGCGGCCTGGAACTGGCGATGGCGTGCGACCTGATTTTCGCGTCGGACACGGCCCGGCTCGGCCAGAGCGAGGTCAAGCTGGGGCTGGTGACCGGCTGGGGCGGCTGCCATCGCCTTGCGCGCCGGGTCGGGCTGGCGCGGGCGAAGGAGCTGGCCTTCAGCGCCCGCCTGGTGGAGGCCGGCGAGGCCGCGCGCATCGGCCTGGTCGACTGGGCGGGGCCCGCGGCGGAGCTGGAGGCGCGCGTGCGGGAATTCACGGTGGCGGTGGCCGCGAACAGCCGGGCCGCGGTGCGCGAGACGAAGGCCATCCTCGCCGCGTGCGCGGAGGGTACCGTGGCGGAAAGCGCGGACATCGAGGCGGCGGCCTCGGAACGCTGCCTCCGCGACGGCGACGCCCCCGCCCGCCTCGCCCAATTCTTCGCCGCGCGCCGCCCCTCGCCGCCCCCAGCCGGCTGAGCCCGCCCCCGCCCGGGCGGCCCGCAAATTGTCGACGATCAGTCACCGCCCTGCCCTACCCTCGAGGTAGGATTGGCGTTTGTTAACAAATTCCCTTGACCCGATTGTTGACGATTTTTAGCTCCCTTTCCGATCCCACCGACGCCGAAGCGCCCTGCGCCGCCCGGCGGCCTCCCTCACCCCCGACCCTGCCCCGGCCTTTTGTCTAACCCCCACCGATGAGATCCCAACCCCTGCAGAGACTTCGCGGCCGCCTGTCCCCGCACGCCGCCGCCCTTGCCCTCGCGCCCCTCGCGTTTGCCCAGCCGGCCCCGAATCCGGCCCGCGACGAGGCGGTTCGGCTCGACGTGTTCACGGTCCGGGAGAATCCGGCCCGCGCCTACGGCTCGTCGAACCTCGCCTCCGCCACCCGCCTGAACACGCCCGCGGAGAACGTGCCGCAGACGATCAGCGTGCTGAACGAGGTGCTCCTGAAGGACATCTCAGCCTTCTCGTATGATCAGGCGGTGCGTTACACGCCGGGTGTCACCCAGCGGCAGAACGTGCGCGACGGGAGCGTCATCCGCGGGTTCATCGTCTCGAACCGGTACCGGAACGGCTTCCTCGTCCCGGGCTTCGAGACGGATATGATCAATGTGGACCGCATCGAGATCATCAAGGGTCCGTCCGCCTCGATCGCCGGCTCCTCCGAGTCAGGCGGCTACGTGAACATCATCACCAAGCGGCCGCAGGCGAAGGAGGCGGTCGTGGCGGCGGCGACCGTGGGGTCGCGGGGTTACCTGCGCGGCACGGTCGACGCGACCGGCCCGGTGGCCGGCACGGGCCTGTCCTACCGGCTGAACGCCGTGCACCTCACCGCGGACAGCTACCGCGACAATGAGAAGCTGCGGAAGACGGCCCTCTACCCTTCCTTCCTCTGGCGGATCTCGCGTGACACGCAGCTCTCGGTGGACCTCGAGTACTACGACGGGCTGACGCCCGGCGGTTTCAGCACCCCTTACATCGCGCCGGTGAACACCGTGAGCCAGACCAGCGCGGTCAGCGTGCCCCAGGCGGTGGTGGTGCCCCCCGGGGTGACGCCGCGCTTCCGGCTGGGCCAGTGGGCGCCGATGTCCCTGAACACCAGCGGCGAGGCCGGGATGGGCTTCTACGCGGACCTCTACTCGATCTTCACGACGCTCACGCACCAGTTCAACGAGGTGTTCACCGTGCGCCAGGCCGTCTCCTACTTTGACAGTTCCTCCAATCTCTACCGGTCCGTGGTGGCGAATTTCTTCACCTACAACGCCAACGGCGAGATCATCTACGAGCGCAACGCCACCCGGAACACCGCCTCGAGCCAGATCGTGCGGGCGCAGGGTGACCTCGTCGGCACGCGCAAGTGGCTCGGCGGCAAGCTCGGGACGACCGTGCTGCTCGGCTACGACCTCGGCCGCACCGACAGCGCCGGCACCACCACGACCGGACAGATGGAGCCCATCAACATCAGCAGCCCGGTCTACGGGGTCCCGCTGCGCACCCCGATGCTCAAGACGGTCGACAACGTCTCCAAGGGCGGCAACTACGGCTACTTCGCCAACGCGCAGTTGACCGGCTTCAACGAGCGCGTGGTGGTCACCGGCGGCCTGCGGCGCGACCAGGGCAAGGCCTCCTGGACGCGCAACAACTTCACCGGGGCCTACACCAACGTTCCGACCACGCCCACGGTCGAGAGCCCGATGTACGGGCTCACCGTCAAACCCCTGCCGTGGCTGTCCGCCTATGCGGTTTACAGCGAGGCGGGCGCGGCCAGCCGCCAGGTAGCGATCTTCCCGAACATCCCGCTGACGGATCCCCGGCAGATCCTGCGCACCGTGACCCCGCTCACCACGAACGACGAGTTCGGCCTCAAGGCCAGCCTGCTCAACGGCGCCTTCGGCATCAACCTCGCCCACTACAAGATCGTGCAGGTCGACAACGTGCGGAACAACACCAGCAACGACATCGTCAACGTGCCGGGCGGTTCCCAGAACATCATCGAGAGCGGCAATATGGCCAAGGGCTGGGAGCTCGAGTTCAGCGGCAGCCTGCGGCGCGACCTCGCGCTCGTCGGCGGGTACGCCTACACCGAGACGCAGGCCCCCGGTTTCCGCTCCGACGGCCGCTCCCCGCGCGAGATCCGCGGCATCCCCCGGCACAAGCTGCAGGCTTTCGCCAAGTACGATTTCATTGGGGAACGCGCCAACGGATTCTCCATCCGCGCCGGGATGGTCTACCAGACCTCCGTCTGGGGCATCGCGGAGAACACCTACCGGATCGCCGGCGGCACCCGCTGGGACGCAGGCCTGAACTACCGCCGCAGGAACTGGGACTTCGCCCTCACGTGCGAGAACCTGACCAACATCGTCTTCGTCCAGGCCGCCATTGCCCCGGGCAGCAACACCGTCGACGCCCCGCGGACGGTCTACTTCAGCGCCACCGCGAAATACTAAGGCGGCCGGACCCGCCCCGCGCGCCCCGGCCACCGGGGCGCGCCCGCCTCCCGGGGCCCGGGAATCCGGTTGCGCCGGGCCCCGCCGGGCCCAGCCTCCGCATGTCGGCGAAAATCCCCGCCGGCCCGGCCCCCTCCCGACTCCGCCCATGGCCACCGCTGAACGGCCGACCCGTGATGTGCCCACCCAGCCGCGCCCGCTCCGCGCCGGCGGCCGGGGCTGGGGTGCCGCCCTCGCGCTGGCGCCCGCAATCCTCAGCGCGGCGTCCCCCTCTCGCGGGGCCGCACCGGAGCCGGTGGACTTCAACCGCGACGTCCGCCCCCTTGCTCTCGAACACCTGCCTCCGGTGCCACGGGCCGGACACGAAGGGCAATCCCTCGGGCCTGCGACTCGACCGGCCGGAGTTCGCCCTCGCGCCTCACCAGGGCGAATCAGGCCGCCGGATCACCGCGTGGGTGCCCGGGAAACCCGCGGCGCCCGGCTAGGGCACGACCCCGCCCGCGCGGCCCGGCCCGCGCCGCCGCGCGACGCGCCACGCTTGTTTAGCTTTATTTGTGACTGAAACGCCGCCTTTGTTAACTATTAAGGACCGGACCCCGCCTGAAGACCCAGCCACGCCGCCGCCGGTCGCCCCGCCCGATCGCCCTTGAGCGTGGGCAGCGCCCGTGTTCGCTCCCGCCCTCCCGCCCCTTATGTCCCATCCGGCTCCCTTCCCCTTCCCCGCCAGCCCGCGGCCCGAACCCGGCACGGTGCGCTGGGGCATCCTCGGCTGCGGCGACGTCACCGAGGTCAAGAGCGGCCCGGGGTTCCGGCTCGCGGCCGGCTCCCGCCTCGTCGCGGTGATGCGCCGCAACGGCGCCCTCGCCGCCGACTACGCCCGGCGCCACGGCGTCCCCCGCTGGTACGACCAGGCCGAGGCCCTGATCGCCGACCCCGAGGTGGATGCGGTCTACATCGCCACGCCGCCCGACTCGCACGAGAGCTACGCCCGGCAGGTCGCGGCCGCCGGCAAGCCGGCCTACGTCGAGAAGCCGATGGCCCGCTCCGTCGCGGAATGCGACCGGATGATCGCCGCCTTCGCCGCGCGCGGCCTCCCGCTGTACGTGGCCTACTACCGCCGCGCCCTCCCCCGCTTCCGGCAAGTGAAACGCTGGCTCGACGAGGGCGCGATCGGGCGGATCACCGGCGTGGACTGCCATCTCGCCTCCCCCGCCCACCGTGCCGCGCCCGGCTGGCGCACGGACGTCCGCACCGCCGGCGCGGGGCTGTTCCTCGATCTCGGCTCCCACGCGCTCGACCTGCTGGACTTCCTGCTCGGGCCCCCCACCGACGTGTCCGGCCGGGCGCGCCACGCGGGCGGGCCACAGGAAGCGGAGGACTCGGTCGTGCTGCACTTCACCGCCGGCGGGGTGGATGGCGTGGCCTCGTGGAACTTCGCCACCGACGCCGCGCGCGACATCTGCCGGATCAGCGGCACCGAAGGGTGCGTGGAATACTCGGTGTTCGACGCGGCGCCCGTGCGCCTGACGCGTGGCCGCGAGACGCAGGCGCTGGAGATCCCGCACCCGCCCCACGTGCAGCAGCCGCTGATCCAGACCGTGGTGGACGAGTTGCTCGGCTGGGGCACCTGCCCGAGCACGGCCCAGTCCGCGCGGCGCACCTCCGCCGTGATGGACGCGGCGCTCACCTCCTTCTACGGGGACCGGAGCGGCGACTTCTGGGCGCATCCCGGCGCCTGGCCCGGCCGGCGGCGCTGACCCGCCGTCAGGCGAACGGCCGCGCGCGCTGGCAGAGCTGGAGCGACACGCCCCAGGGGTCGCGCAGCATCACGAGGCAGGTGCCGTCGGGGAACGTGTCCTCCGACTGGAACGTGGCGCCGGCGGCCTCGAGGCGGCGGCGCTCGGCGCGGGCGTCGGGGGCGACCACGGCGACGTGGAAGCTGAGGGCGGGCAGGTCGGCTAGGGGCCAGCGGGGCACCGCCGGGTTCGAGTAGAGCTCGAGCACCACGCGGCCCGTGTCATCCCCGAGGAAGTGGGTAAACGGTGCCTCCTCCTTGCGCCACACGACGCGGAAACCGACGTGTTCCGTCCACCAGCGGGCGTGGGCTAGGACGTCGGGGACATTGAGGGCGAAGTGCTCGAACTTCATCGCGGTGAGGGGGTGTGGTATCGACCGTGGCCGACCCGCGTGGGCAGGCAATCCCGCAGCGCGGGGACGCGAGGACGGGGCTAGGCAACCGTCCTGTTCCCGTGCCCGGCACGTGTGAAACCCACGGGGCAGCGCCGTCCCGCCGCGTAAAATTACGGGCCCCTCCGTCATCCGCCGCGCTTACCTCCGCTCTCCACCTAGCCGCGACAGGCGGCGATCCGTCTCGCCGCCCGCGGGTGCGGGGAGCACCGTGCGCGATGCACCCGACCCTCCGCCACCTGATCGCGCTCCACGGCCTCACGCCCCTGCCGGGCGAGGGCACGCTCTTCGCCCAGACCTACCGCTCGGCGCACGAACTCGCGCCCGGCGTGCCCGCCGGGACGGCGATGATCGGACTCTACTGCGAGGAACCGCCCAGCCGCTCCCTCTTCCACCGCCTCACCCGCGACGAGCTCTGGCACTTTTACGCCGGCGACCCGCTGCGGCTCATCTTGCTCCGCCCCGACGGCTCCTCCGAGGACGTGATTTTGGGCCCCGATCCGCTCCGCGGGCACCACAGCCAGTACCTGATCCCGGCCGGCGTCTGGCAGGCGGGGCACCTCGAGCCGGGGGGGCTGTACGCCCTATATGGCTGCACCCTCGCCCCGGGCTTCACGCCCGACTGCTTCGAGGGCGGCACCCGGGCCGCGCTGACCGCGGCGTACCCGGCGCGGCGGGAGGACATCGAACGCCTCGCGTGCCCGGGCGACAGCGTCCGGATGCCGGACTGAACCCGTCCGGCGGGAGCGCCGCCAGCGGAAGGCGCGGGCGAATTTACGGGAATCCACCCGCGCGACGGGACTCCGCTCAGAAGCGGAGCGCCACCTTTGTGTAGTAGAAGGCGCCGTTAAAGCCGAAGGGAGAAATGCCGTTATACGGAAAGATCCCCGCGTTGTCGCTGCCCTGGAACGCCGAGGACGAACGGATGTTCGTCGTCGGGTAGACGTCGAGCAGGTTATTCGCCCCGACGGACACCGTGAGCCGGCGACCCATCCGGTAGGTCACCTCGAAATCGGTAACCCACTTCGCACCGAAGGTCTGCAGCACTTGGCGCTGCGTGGTCGGCACGGGGGCGCCGGTGGCGCTGATGCTCGGCACCGCGGGCTCGAACGCGACTTGGTAGCCGCCGGCCAGCGCGTCAACGCGCGCCTGCGCCCAGCCGCTGTTGTCGGTGGCGGAGGCGGTAACCTCGCCGTAGCGGACGAGGCGCAGGTGGGTCGACCACGCGGAGGAGGGCTCCCAACGCAGGGCCAGATTGAGGTTCTGCCGGGGCTGGCCCTTCTCCATCCGCGTGCGCTCGGTGACATCGAACAGCGGAATCAGCGTGAGCGCCTGGAGGGCGGCCGGGGTCGCGGAAGCGCGCGTGACCTTGGTGCGGTTGTGGTTCGCCCCGAGGTTGAACGTCATCTTGCCAAGGCCCGCCGGTCGGATGGTGTAGTGCAGGTCGAGGTCGACGCCCTGCGTGCGGGTGTCGACGGCGTTGGTGAAGAACCGACCGCCGATCGCCTGCGGCTGCCCATTGCGGGCGAGGAATTCCCGAATCAGCGTAACGCCGGACGGGTCGATGAAGGTCGAGGAAAGGACGATGCGGTCGTCGATTGAGACCTCGTAGAAGTCGAGGGCGAACGAGAGCCCGCGCGCGGCGTAGGTCGCACCCAGCGAGTAGTTGACGGAGGACTCGGCCTCAAGTGCCTTAGCGCCCATCACGCGGGCGACGGGATCGGCGACGGGAAAGGTCTTGTTGTCGAAGGGCAGGCCGCCGATGAAGTTCGTAGCCGTGGAGGAGAACCATTGCTGGGCGAGGTGGGGGGCGCGGAAGCCAGTGCTCGCCGAGCCGCGGAGGGCGGCAGCGCTGGAGAGCGCGAGACGGCCGGCGGCCTTGAAGGTAGTTTTGGCGCCGAAGTCGGTGAAATCCTCGTGGCGTGCCGCGAGGGTGCCGGTGAAGGACTCGGTCAGCTTGCCCTCGAGTTCGGCGTAAGCGGCCCAGTTGCTCCGCTTCTGCTTGGTGGCGTCGGTCGGGCGGAAGCCGGGGAAAACTTGGGCGCCGGGCGCGGCGAGAGCGCCGGCATTGGGGCCATCGAGCACGCGCGCGCCGCCATCGCGGTAGGAGTCCGGCTCGCCGGCCTCGATCTCGTAGCGGTCGCGACGGAACTCCGCGCCGACGGCGACTTGGAGCGGGGAGCGCAGGCCGGCGTCCACCTTGCCGGAGAAGTCGAGGTTGTTCACCAGTTGCCCGAAGTTGAGTTTGCCGGCGCGGAAGCGGGTCGGGCTGTTGGCGCCAAGGGTGGCATTCGCAGTGTCAGTGATAGTGAACGCGAAGCCGTTCGCGCCCCAGACCGAGCTCGCGTCCCAGTTCCAGGAGCCGGCGCGGCCGCGGACGCCACCGCCGACCGAATTGTCGGTGATGTCGGAGTTGATCTTCGGAAGGAAGCCGTTCGGATAAATTGCGCGCACCGTGCGGTCATCGCCGGGCCGGCGGAAGAAACCGGCCGACTTGCCGTCGCGCCGAGTGGAGCCGCCGAAGAGGTAGCCGGTGACGGTGCTGTCGAGCGGCAACTCGGCGTTGAGGAAGACGCCCTCGTCGCGGGTGTCCGAGTCACCCTGCCAATGATTCACGCGAGGGAAGGAGGACTCGCGCGGGTCGAGCGCGAACGTCGTGGCCGGCGCGGCCGCGGCGCCTGTACCGGAGCCGGCGGTCGGGACGAAGCCCGAGTTAAAGTTGCCGTTAAGCGTGTTGAGCGCGCCGGTGGCAGCGACCCGGCCGAAGTACTGCTGGCGCGTGTCAGGCGCGGAACGGTTCGTGCCACCACGCTCCCGGGAAAAGAGGGAGACGTTCAGGAAACCCTTCTCCGCTAGGGACACGCCATGGGCGAGGGACGCCTCGCGGACGATGCCGTCGCCCTGCTTCGTGAAGCCATAGGTCGCGTTGAAGATCGTGCCCGGGGTGCGGTCGAGCACGACGTTCAGGACGCCAGCGATGGCGTCGGAGCCGTACTGCGCGGCGGCGCCGTCGCGGAGAACCTCGATGCGGCCGATCGTGGAACCGGGGATCGCATTGAGGTCGATCGAGACCGAACCGCGGCCGACGAAGCCATTGACGTTGACCAGCGCGCTGGTGTGGCGGCGCTTGCCGTTGACCAGGAGGAGCGTCTGGTCGGGCGCGAGGCCGCGCAGCGTGGCGGGGCGGATGTGGTCGGTGCCGTCTCCGATGGTCGCCCGCGGGAAGTTGAAAGAGGGCACCAGCGCTTGGAGCATCTGGGCCGGTTCGGTGTAGCCGCCCACGTTGAGGTCGAGGTTGCTCAGGACGTCTATCGGCACGAGCGACTCGGTCGCGGTGCGCGGGGCGAAGCGGGTGCCAGTGGCGACCACCGCCTCCATCCGCACCACTTCGGCGCCATCGCGCGCGGGGGCGGCGGGCGTTGCGGCAGGTTGCGCAGCGAAGGCCGGAACGAGGACGGGAAGCAGCGAGGCCGCGGAAAGCGTGACGATGGAACGCGCCGAGGACCCCAGAGTAGTTGATGGGTAAGCCATGGCGGAGTAAAAAGCGCCAAACCTTGGGAGGCAAGTGCTACCGCAACTTGGCGCGAGCCCGCGGCCGGCTGACCCACCCCGCGAACCACACATTTCCTTTGCCATCGGGCCCCCCGACGGCCCGGCTGACGCGATCTCAAACGCACCATGCACCTCCGCCCTCTTCCGGCCCGCGCCGCGCTCGCGGCCCTCGCCCTCGGCACCTCCGCCCCCGCCCAGAACCCGCCGCCCGCCGCCCCGCCGGCGGCCCCCCAGCAGCTCGAGGCCTACGAGGTCACCGGCTCCCGCGTGAAACGGCTCGACTACGAGACGGTCGCGCCGGTCGTCACCTTCTCCGCCGCCGCCATCGAGGACAAGGGCTACGCCACGTTCGGCGAGTTCATGCAGAGCCTCCCCTACAACAACTCGACCGGCGTCTCCGAGTTCACCACCGGCGCCTTCATCACCGGGGCGGCCACCATCAACCCCCGCGGCCTCGGCTCCAACCGCGTGCTCTCCCTGGTCAATGGCCGCCGCGCCGTCCCCTACGCGCTGACCAACAGCGCCAGCGGCACGCCACAGACGGTGTTCAATTTCAACAGTATCCCGTCGTCCGCGATCGAACGCGTCGAGTACCTGAAGGACGGCGCCTCCGCGATCTACGGCTCCGACGCCATCACCGGCGTGTTCAACCTGATCCTGAAGAAGAACTACGAGGGCTCGTCGGTCGACGTCACGCTCTCCAACACCTTGCGGCACGACACCCTGCGGCGCACGGTGAGCGTGTTCACGGGCCTCGCGCGCGACGGCTGGGAGATCACGGGCGGGTTCACGCTGCAGGCCCGGAATTCCAGCTTCATTAAGGACTACGGCGCCACCACCACGGACTACCGGTACCTCGGGCCGAAGGGCATCAACCAGAACAGCACGATCTACCACCCGTCCTACCTGAGCCTGACCGCGGCGCAGGCGACGGCGTCGGGCCTCGGGACCGCCGCGGGCTTCTACATCGTGCCGGGGCCGGACGGCGTGGCCAACCCGACGAAGGCCAGCTTTCGGTACGTCGGCACCTCGACCGCCGCCTTCACCAACGAGAACCGGCAGGACTTCGCCAACGTCACGATGCTCTACCCCTCGAGCGAGAGCGGGGGCGCCTACGCGAGCCTGCAGCGCCAGTTCCAGCCGTGGGTCACCGGCTTCGCCAACGTCCTCTACAGCCGCAGCCTCACGCACTACGAACTGCAGCCCTACGGTTTCACCAACTCGCTCGCCGGCATCACCCTGCCCGCGACCAACCCCTACAACCCCACCGGCCTCTCGCTCACGCCCACCACGACCTCCTTCCCCTACGTCTTCCGCGGGCGCTACCAGCCCAAGCGCGAGGTCGGCAGCACCACGCTTACGACCGTGGCGGGCCTGCGCGGCACCGCCGGGAGGGGCTGGAGCTGGGAGGCCGGCGTCAGCTACGGTCGCAACGAGACCACGCGGGACACCGACCTGATCAAGGCCTCCGACCTGCAGGCGGCCCTCAACGGCACCACGCGCGCCACCGCCTGGAACCCCTTCGGCCCCTCGGAGAACCCGGAGATCGAGCGCTCGCTCTACACTCGCTCGCGGGGGCTCGACGGCAAGATCGACAGCCTGAGCCTCGACGCCTCGGTCTCCGGCACGCTGCGGCGCCTGCCGTGGCGCGGCGGCGGCGAGCCCGGCGTCGCGGCCGGCTACGAGTTCCGCCACGACACCCTGAGCTCGAACCCGGAGCCGAACAACTTCATCGGCTTCACCGCCACCACCCCGTACCGCGGCGGGCGCGACAGCCACTCGGCCTACGCCGAGCTCTCCGCGCCGGTGCAGCGCTGGCTCGACGTGCAACTCGCGCTGCGGCACGAGCGCTACAGCGACTTCGGCGCCACCACCAAGCCCAAGGTCGCCGCCAAGCTCCGCCTGCCCGCCAACCGCCTTGTTGGCACCCTCCTGCGCGGATCCTATTCGGAATCGTTCAAGGCCCCGGATCTCGGGCAGCTCTACGCCCCGCAGTCCAGCGCCGTCACCACCACCGCCTTCCTCGACCCGCTGCGGCCCCTGGACGCCGCGCGCCAGATGCCATCCACGGTCGGCGGCAACCCGGAACTTAAGCCTGAGGAGGGCAAGGTGCAGTACTCCGGCGCCGTCTTCGAGGTGCCGGCGGTGAAGGGCCTGAGCTTCAGCGTGGACTACTTTGACGTGAAGATCCGCAACCAGATCAGCTCGATCGGCGCGTCCTATCTTCTCAGCGCGGAGGGGCGGCGGCTGTTCCCGGACAAGATCACTCGCGAGCCCGCGGGCGCGGACGGCCTGCCCGGCCGGATCACGCGCATCGGCACCATCTCGGGCAACCTCGGCTTCCAGCTCTACCGCGGCCTCGACTACGGGCTGCGCTACGGCCTCCGCAACACCCGCCTCGGCACCTTCACCTTCGACGCGACCGCCAGCCACGTGCTCAAGAAGGGATCCGACGCGGGCACAGGCGGCGGATTCTTCGACAACACCGGTTTGGCCTTCGACGTCGAGTGGCGCTACAACTACAGTTTTAGCTGGAGCCGCCGGGCGTGGAGCGCGCGCGTGGTCGCCGATGTGGTCGGGAAGTACTTCAACGACAACTGGACCGCCGCCGGCTGGGGCGAGAACGTGTTCACAGTCGTGAGCCCGTCCGTCACCTACCGCGGCTTCCGCAAGACCTCCGTGACCGTGGGCGTGACGAACGTCTTCGACTCCCGGCCGCCGGCGATGGGCCACCGGGCGCTCGGCTTCGACGACCGCGTCTACGGTGCTGGCGCGCTGGGTATCTCCGGCCTGATGCGCGTGCGCCGCGAGTTCTGAGCCGGGCGGGATTTTCGGTTCACAACGCGGCGGCGGCGCGCCACGGTACGGGGATGGACCCCGCCCGCCTGCCGCCCCTCCTGTTTCTCGCCCTTCTGGCCCACCTCCGGGGCGCCGCGCCCGCGTCACCGCCCAACATCTTGTTCGCGATCGCCGACGACTGGGGCGCCCACGCGGGCGCGTACGGCACTCCCTGGGTGCGCACGCCGCATTTCGACCGCGTCGCGCGCGAGGGCCTCCTCTTCCGCCACGCCTACACCCCGAACGCCAAGTGCGCGCCGTCGCGCGCCGCGATCCTCACCGGGCGTAACTCGTGGCAGCTGAAGGAGGCGGCAAACCACCTTTGCTTCTTCCCGCCGGAGTTCAAGGGCTGGGGCGAGGCGCTGGCGGAGCACGGCTGGTTCGTCGGCCACACCACCAAGGGCTGGGGCCCTGGCGTGGCCCGCGACGCCGCCGGGAAACCGCGGCAGATGACCGGCCCGGCCTTCAACGCGCGCAAGGCGGCGCCGCCGACCACCGGCATCGGCAACGCCGATTACGCCGCCAACTTCGAGGACTTCCTTGCCGCCGCACCCGCGGGCAAACCCTGGGCCTTCTGGTACGGCGCGATCGAACCCCACCGCGGCTACGAGTTCGGCTCCGGCGTGCGCAAGGGCGGCCGCCGCCTCAATGACGTCGACCGCGTCCCCGCCTTCTGGCCCGATCACGAGACCATCCGCCACGATATGCTCGATTACGCCTATGAGGTGGAGCACTTCGACCGCCACCTCGGCCGGATGCTTGAGACGCTCGCGGCGCGCGGACTGCTCGAGAACACCCTCGTTGTCGTGACGTCCGACCACGGGATGCCGTTCCCGCGCGGCAAGGGCACCGCCTACGCCTTCTCGAACCACATCCCGCTGGCGATCCGCTGGCCGGCGGGCATCGCGGGACGCGGGCGCGTGGTCGACGACCACGTGAGCTTTGTGGACCTCGCGCCAACCTTCCTCGAGGTGGCGGGCCTCTCCCGCGAGCGCGCCGGCATGGCGGAGTTCGCGGGCGTCAGCTTCACCCCGATCTTCCGGAGCGACCGCTCCGGGCAAGTGGTGCCGGGCCGGGACTTCGCCCTCGTCGGGATGGAGCGCCACGACATCGGCCGGCCGAACGACGTCGGCTACCCGATCCGCGGGCTGGTGAAGGCGGGGCTGCTCTACCTTGAAAACT
The DNA here is from genome assembly GCA_016871775.1 of Verrucomicrobiota bacterium. GTDB lineage: Bacteria > Verrucomicrobiota > Verrucomicrobiia > Opitutales > Opitutaceae > ER46. The sequence continues at coordinate 32,322 of VHCI01000003.1, forward strand.
TCGAGCCCTCGCGCTGGCCGGCGGGCAACCCGGAAACCGGCTACCTGAACGTGGACGCGGGCGCGACGAAGACCTTCATTCTCGAGGCGCGCCGGGGCACGGGCCGCGATCCGTTCTGGGACCTCTGTTTCGGCAAGCGCCCGCCGGTCGAGCTCTACGACCTGCGCGCGGACCCGGACTGCGTCCGCAACCTCGCCGCCGACCCGGCGCGCGCCGCGAGCCGCGCTGCGCTGCAAAAGGAGATGCACGAGCGGCTGAAGGCGCAGGGCGACCCGCGGATGTTCGGCCAAGGGGAGGTCTTCGACCGCTACCTGCACTCCAATGCGGCGCACGTCGGCTTTTACGAGCGATTCAGGCGCGGCGAGAAGCTCCAGGCCGGCTGGGTGAGCCCGTCCGATTTCGAGCCCCAGCCGCTGGACTGAGGCGGGACGGAGTCCGCGCTCACTCCATCCCGGACGCGCGCAGGACCGCAGCGTGCACCGCCAGGTCGTGTGCCGCGTCCCACGCGAGGGACCGCTCCCCGCGGATCACCGCCGCAAGGTCCAAGAATTCGCCGTCGTACCGCCCGGCCGCGGCCGACAGTTCCACCTCCTGGAAGCCCCGCCGGTAACCCTCCCGCGCCTCCGCCAGACCCAGCCGCAACTGCGGCGGCTCCAGCGGCCGCAACTCCGCCGTACCCCGCGTGCCCGTGACCGCGAACCAGCGCCGCTCGTTGCCCAAGGGGTCGGTGTGATTGCACCGGATGGTCGCGAGCGCGCGCGGGTACTCGAGGATCGCGAGCTGGTTGTCCGCGAAGGAATCGCCCGGCGACCCCAGCCGGCGGGAATGCCCGCTCACCGCCGTGGGCGGGCCCAGCAGGGAGACAACCTGATCCACGAGGTGGCACCCGAGCTCAAACATCCCGCCGCCGGCGAAGCGCCCGGCGTCCCGCCGCAGGGCCGCGTCGGCCAGCTTGCCGATGCCGCCCGAGATCTCGGCGATGTCCCCAAGCCACCCCTCGCGCACCGCCCGGCGCAGAAAGACAAAGCCCGGGTTGTAGCGGAACATATAGCCGAGCTGCACCGTCAAGCCCCGCGCGCCCGCGGCCGCGAGCAGTTCCCGGAACGCCGGCAGCGAGGGGCCGGCGGGCTTGTCGAGGTGCACGTGCAGGCCCGCCGCGATGCAGCGGCGCGCCGTCGGCACGAGGTCCTCCACCACGGTCTCCACCGCGACCGCGCGCAGGCCCGGGGTCCCGAACAGCGCCTCCTCCGTGAGCCACGGGAGGCCGCGGTACGCCGCTTGGTCCGCAAGCGCCGCGCGTCGCGCCGGATCCGGCTCAACCACGCCGACGACCTCGAAGTGCGCTGGGAGACGCCGGAGCGCGGCGAGCTTGCCCGCCGCGTGCGCGTGGGTGGTGCCGATCTGCCCGATCCGCAGGGGCGCTGCGGCGGGAGCCGCCCGCGCGGTCAGCGCCAGCACGGAGCCCGCGAGAAAGCGTCGGCGGGGAACGGGGCCCACGGGAGGGGAGCGGGCCGCGGCCTCAGGACGCGGTCTTTTTCACCGCCGCCTTCGCCGGGCGCTTCGCGGGGGCGGGCGCCGGCTTGTCGTCAAGATTCCGCTCCAGCGCCGTGGGATCCAGGTCGACCTGCACCCCGCCGGCGGGCACGGGCAGGCCGGCGCTCCAGAGGACGCCGTTGAGCACCAGCGTGCGCTGGCTCGGGTAGGTCCAGCTGCGGTGCAGGTCCGCGCCGGTGAAACCGAACCCGCGGCCGCCGCCGGGCCGCTGATGCGCCCACGCGATGACCTCCACCCGGCCGACGTGACGCTTCGCGTCCGCGGTGGAGCGGGACTTGTCCGGCACCACCCCGCGCAGCAGCGGGGTGACCCCGGCCGGCGCGAAGTGCAGGTTGTAGAGCCAGCCGTCCGCAGGCGCGGCGAACGGCCGCACGCCGCGCGTCACCTCGTGGGCCGGGATGTCATTGAACTCCATATCCCAATGGCCGCGGCTGCCGATGTCGCTGTGGTACACCGCGCCGAGCCATCCCCGGATCGCGGCGCCGTCCGGGCCCGCCGGGAAGTCCATCGCCTGGTGCAGCAGCACGAGGCCGGCGCCGCCGTCGAGCAGCCGCTGCAGGACCGCCCAGCGCCGCGGTTCGGCGAAGGGCTGCTTGCCGCCGCCGTCGCCGAAGTAGACCACGCTGCGGGCGCCCTCGAGGACGCGCTCGTCGCGGGGCCAGCCGCGGGCGAGGACGGGCCAGACGCCGGGCTGGAGCCGGAGCCATTCGAGGAGCAGCGCGCAGCCGGCGAAGTACTCGTGGGCCATCGGCTTGCTGCTGGGGGTGCCGGCGAGGAGCAAGATCTTGGCGAGGCCAGGACGCGGGGCGTCGACCTCGAGCGGCACCCCGGACTGGTCGTGCGGGGAGGCGGCGGCGAGCGGCGCGGCCGCGAGGAGGAGGGCGGGCAGGAGGCGGGGGAGGCGCATCGGGGCGGCTCAGGCGAGGAGGTCGTGGACGACGCGGCCGTGGACGTCGGTGAGGCGGTAATCGCGGCCGTCGTGGCGAAAGGTGAGCTGCTCGTGGTTGAGACCGAGCTGGTGGAGGATGGTGGCGTGTAGGTCGTGCATATGGACCTTGTTCTCGACCGCGAAGTGGCCGAACTCGTCGGTCTCGCCGTAGGCGAAGCCGGACTTGAAGCCGCCGCCGGCGAGGAGGACGGAAAACCCGGTGGGGTTGTGGTCGCGGCCGGTGCCGTTGCGCTCGGCGTAGGGCGTGCGGCCGAACTCGCTGCCCCACCAGACGATCGTGTCCTCAAGAAGCCCACGCGCCTTCAGATCCGCGAGCAGGCCGGCGACGGGCTTGTCGACCCGGACGGCGTGGTCGAGGTGCTTGGGCATATTCGAGTGCTGGTCCCAAGCGGGGTTGTTGGTGTTGTCGGAGTAGTTGACCTGGATGTAGCGGACGCCGGCCTCCGCGAGGCGGCGGGCCATCAGGCACTGGCGCCCGTAGTCGTCGGTGGATTCCTCGCCGATGCCGTAGAGGGCGAGCGTGGCGGGGGATTCTCGGGAGAGGTCGAGGGTGTCGGGCGCGTGGCTCTGCAGGCGCCAGGCCAGCTCGTAGGAATGGGCGAGGGCCTCAAGCTCGCGGTCGCCGGGGCGGGCGCGGAGCTGGTCGCCGTTGAGGCCGCGGATGAGCTCGAATTGGCGGAGCTGCGCCTCCGGCGAGAGGTCCGGGTGGCGCACGTGTCGGAAGGCGGCCTCGGCGGCTTTCTGGCCGCTGCGCCCAAGGGCGGTGCCCTGGAACACGGCGGGGAGGAAACCGCTGCCGTAGTTGCGCGGGCCGCCGTTTGCGAGGGTTGGGCTGAGGGAGACGAAGGCGGGGAGGTTCTCACTCTCGGCGCCGAGGCCGTAGGTGACCCACGAGCCCATCGAGGGCCGGAGCTGGTTGGTGGCGCCGGTGTGGAGGAAGAGCGTGGCGGGGCCGTGGGCGACGCCCTCGGTGTGCATCGAGCGGACCACGCAGTAGTCGTCCGCGTGGCGGGCGAGGTGCGGAAAGAGTTCCGAGACCCAGCGGCCGCTCTGGCCGCGCTGGCGGAACTCCCAGAGCGGCTTCATCACCCGCCCGGTGGCACCGGCGCCGGTCTTGGCGATCGCGCGCTGGTCGAGGAACTCGAGCATCCGCCCGTCGTTGGCGTAGAGGGCGGGCTTGTAGTCGAAGCTATCAAGGTGGCTGACGCCACCGCCCATAAACAGGAAGATAACCCGCTTGGCGCGCGGGCGGTGGTGGCCGGGGCGCGGGGCGAGGGGATTGGCGGGGCGGCCCGTGGTCTGGGCCGCGAGGCCGGCGAGGGCGAGGAAACCGAAGCCGCAGGCGAACCGGCTGAGGGCCTGCCGGCGGGAGAGGGGGAAGGAAGGGTTCATCGGCGGGTCATTCGAGGTAACGGAAATCCGCGCTGGCGAAGAGCGCCTGCACCAGCTGCGCCCACGCCGCGGCCGCCGGCTCGCCCGGGGGCACGCTGGCGAGGAAACCGCGGGCCAGCGCCGCCTCGCCCGCCCGCGGGGGGCGGCCGAGGATGATGCGGCAGGCGCGGGCGAAACGCGCGTCGTCGTCCGCCGCGGGCGTCTCACGCGCGAGGCGTTTGGCCGCGTGCCGCGCCTGCTCGAGCACAAACGGGTGGTTCAGCAGGAACAGCGCCTGCGGGGCCACCGTGGTCGCGTGCCGGCGGGCGAGCGGCGCGTTGATGTCGGCGAAGTCGAAGGCCTCAAAGAGGTCCAGGCGGCGGTTGCGGAAGGCGGGCGTGTAGACGCTCCGCCGCAGGTCCGCGAAGACAAACCCGTACTCGCTCGCCGGCGGCGACGCGCCAAGGTTCGGCCCACCCACCGCGGCGTCGAGCCGGCCCGCCGCCAGCAGCAGCGCGTCGCGGACCTCCTCCGCCTCCAGGCGCCGCCGCCGCGCGTGCGACAGGAGCCGGTTCGCGGGATCGCGCTCCGCCGCGCCCGGCGGCGGCGCGGACGACAACTGGTAGACGCGCGAGAGCACGATCTCCCGCACGAGGGCCTTCACGGACCAGCCGTCCGCCGTGAACCGCAGCGCGAGGTGGTCGAGCAGTTCGGGGTGCGTCGGCGCCTCCCCGGTGGTGCCGAAGTTATCCACCGTCCGGACCAAGCCCTCGCCGAGCAGCCAGGCCCAAACGCGGTTGACGGTCACGCGGGCGGTCAACGGGTGGCCTGGGTCCGCGATCCAGTCGGCCAGCTCGCGGCGCCCACTCTCGTCGGGCCGGAAGCCCGGGGCCTCGCCGCGGTGGGCGACGGCGAGGAAGCCGCGCGGCACCTTGGGCCCGAGGTTGCGCGCGATCCCGCGCACCCGTATCTCCGTGTCGCCGATCTCCCCGGCCGCCTCGCGCACGCTCATCGCCAGCGGCCGCCGCGGGCCGGACGCGGCGAGCTGCTTCAGCTCCGCCTCGACTCGGCGCAGCTCAGCGGCCCGCTCCCCGGCGGCGGGGTCCGCGCGGTCCGGCGGGACGGCGGTCCCCTCCCCGCGCACGTCAAGCGGCAGCAGCTGCAGGGCATCCACGGTCACATGGCCGTCCGTGCCCTCGTTGGAGATCAGCACGTAGCCCTGGCCGTCCTTCTCGAAGCGAAACTGCCCCAGCGACAGCAGGCGCTCGCCGCCGGGCGGGGCCGTGCGCTGGTTGACGGTGACCGTAGCCTCGCCGTCCGCGTGGAGGATCGTGACGGGCACGTTAGAGGCGCGGTTAGCCGCGACGGTATAGGCGAGCCGCACCTCGTAGCGCCCGGACTGCGGCAACGCGGGCGTGAAGGAGACGGTCTTGGCGCCCTTGCCCTCGTTCTCGTCGGTGAGGTAGCCCTCGCCGACGTAGCCCGGGGTGGTGCGCGAGGCCTTCCAGGCGCCGACGACGCGGGCCTGGCCCTCGTCGAGGACGAGGCCGGGCAGCTCGGCGGCGGCGACGTTGCGGGGACCCTTCCCGGCGGGGGCGCGGGCGGCGGCGCGGAGCCGGGCGGCCTGCTTCTCGAGGGCGGCGAGCTTGGCCTCGTGTGCCGCGACGGCGTGTTCCTCGTCGGGCGGGAGCGGGAGCGCCGCGTCGACCCAGCGGGCCACGTTGTCGGTGTAGTTGTGCAGCGTGTGCGTCCCGCGGAGGATGCCGGCGAGGCCGTAGTAATCGCGGAGCGTGACCGGGTCGAACTTGTGGTCGTGGCAGCGGGCGCAGCTGAGCGTCATCCCGAGGAAGGCCTTGCCGAGGGTGTCGAGCTGCTCGTCGATGATGTCCATCCGCAGCTGGTCCTTGTTCTGTTCCTCGTAATTGGTGGGGCCGAGGGTGAGGAAGGCGGTGGCGGTGAGGCGGCGGGCGCGCTCGGCGGAATCGGCCGAAGGGAGGAGGTCGCCGGCGAGCTGCTCGCGGATGAAAGCGTCGAAGGGCAGGTCGCGGTTGACCGCGTCGATCACGTAGTCGCGGTAGCGCCAGGCGTCCTTGAACAGGAGGGTGCGGCCGCCGCCGCTGGACTCGGCGAAGCGGGCGACGTCGAGCCAGCGCCGGCCCCAGCGTTCGCCGAATTGCGGGGAGGCGAGCATCGCGTCGACTTGGCGGGCGAAGGCGGCCGGGCCGGGGTCGCGGAGGAAGGCGGCGGTCTGCTCTGGGGTGGGCGGGAGCCCGAGGAGGTCGAAGGAGGCGCGGCGGAGGAGGGCGGCGGGTTCGGCGTCGGGCGCGGGGGCGAGGTTCATTTCGGGCCAGCGGGCGGCGATGAACCGGTCGATCGCGGTGCGGGCCCAGCCGGCGGGGTCGGGAGCCGGCACGGCGGCGGGAGCCGGCGGGACGAAGCTCCAGAAGCGGCGGCCCTCCTCGATCGTCATCGCGCGGCGGGCCGGGGCGGCGCCGGGGACGGGCGCGGGCTCGTCGGGGGCGGGGGCGCCGCGGCGGACCCATTCCTCGAGCAGGGCGACCTCCTCGCGGGAGAGCGCGGAGCGGGGCGGCATCGCCTCGAACTCGAGCTTGGTGTAACGGATCGCCTTGATCAGCGGGCTCTCGTCGGGGCGGCCCGGGAGCACGGCGGGGCCGGAGTCGCCACCGACCAGCCAGCCGGCGGGGTGGTCGAGGCGGAGGCCGGCCTTGATCTTGTGTTCCGCGGCGTGGCACTCGAGGCACCGGGCGGCCAGCAGCGGCCGGATGCTCTTCTCGAAGAATTCGATGCCAGCCGGGTCCGCGGCGGCGGCCGGCGCGGCGAAAGCAAGGCCCGCGCAGGCGCGCGCAAGGCGACGAAGGGTACCGGACAGGGGTGACACGGGAGGCGGGGTGGCCGCGGCGGGGAGCCGCGACCCCGGGAGCAAGCGTCAACCCCGCGCCGGAGGCAAGCGGGCAGATGGTCTCCCCCGGACGCCTCAGCCGGGACGATTCAATTGGAGGCGGAGCAGCGGGGTGAGATGGCGAGCGCATTTCAGCGGCGAAGGACCGAGGAATACCCGGAGGGTATTGCGACGGGAGAGAGCCACTGAAAGGTGCCGGCAGGTCACCTCGGGGCGACCCGATCAACTGAATCGTCCGGGCTCAGGGCTGCGCCTGCTTCTTCGGCGGCGGGTTGCGGCCCTGCGCGCTGACGACCTTCGGCTTGTCGATCTTCCGCGCCCCCGCCGGCAGCGCCGCCGCGTCGAACGCCGCCGCCGGGACGGGCGGCAATTCCCTCAGCAGCACCTGTTTCACGTAGGTGCGGTGCGGCACGCCGGCGTGAAGCTGGATCGCGATCAGCCCCTCGAGCGCCCGGTACTGGGCGTCGTGGTCAATGAACACCGAGGTCGTGCGGCCGTTGACGCGGTGCTCGAGCCGGTTGCCCCGGGCGATGACGGTGAACTCATTCCATTGCGCCAGATCGGCCGTGACCCGCGGGCGCTCGCCCACCTGCCAGCGCTGGCCGGTGGGATCCATCACGACGTCGACCCCGTTGTAACCGAAGATGCCGCGCCCGCGCTCCTCGTAGGTCATCGCGGTGTGAACGTCCACCGGGTGCACGTCGCACTGGTAACCCTGGATCGTCCACGGCGTGACCTCCGGCAGGCGGCGGCTGCGGTACTGGATGCCCGAGTTGTTGTCGCCGACGACCTTCACCGTGGCCCGCAGCTCGAAGTCACGGACCGTTCCCTTCCAGATCAGGAACGAGTTGGTCCGCGGTTTGCCCGGCTCGCTCGTGCCGACGATCACGCCGTCCTCCACCCGCCACAGCCCGGGCTCCCCGTCCCAGCCGGTGAGGTCGCGGCCGTTGAAGAGCGGCGTGAAGCCCTCCGCGGCGAACGCGGGGGCGCAGAGGAGGACAAGGAGGGTGAGTCGGAGGGGGAGCATTCCCGGAGCGTGGGCCGCGCCGGGGCAGGAGGCCAGCCGTTCCGGTGGCGCGCGGCGTCCTCCGCCTACCGGATTGCCCTCCGCCCGCCCACCGTCCTACCTCCCGGGACTCGTTTTCCCCCGCACCGCACCCCCGCATGATGGACCTCCCCGCCCTCCTCCCGCGCCTCGCCCGTGCCCTCTTCGTTGTCACCTTGCTGGGCGGACCGATCGCCGCGGCCACGCCCACGGCACTAGGCGCCACCGGCTCCGTGGCCGGCCGCGTGCTCAACGTCGGCACCGGGCAGTACCTGACCAACGCCCGCGTCTCCGTCCGCGGCGCCAGCGCGACCGCGTTCACCGACAAGGACGGCAGTTACCGCCTGGCCGGGTTGCCGGCCGGGACCGTGACGCTGGAGGTCTTCTTCACCGGCCTCGACCCCGCCACCGCGCAGGTGCTCGTGCCCGCGGGCGGCGCCGCGCAGCAAGACTTCAACCTTAGCTCGGTCGCCCGCTACGGACAGCAGGGCGACGCCACCGTGCGCCTCGACGCGTTCGTGGTCGCCCAGCAGCGCGAGACCGACGCCCAAGCGATCGCCACCAACGAGCAGCGCTTCGAACCCAACATCAAGAACGTCCTCTCCACCGACGCGCTCGGCGACGTCCTCGGCGGCTCCGTCGGCGAATTCATGAAGTTCCTCCCCGGCGTGACCGCGCGGCCGCGAGGCCGAGCGCGAAGAACCGGACCGCCGGTTAGAGGAGGTTGACGAGCAGCGCGTCGCTCACGGGGCGTGCGGCGCGTCCAGCCCAGCGCGGAGTTTCCGGCCGCGGGCCCGCACCTCGGCGGCGAGCCGCGTCTGGAAGGCCTGCATCCGGTCAGCGAGCTCCGGCGCCCCCGCGCCGAGGATGCGCAGCGCGAGCAGCCCCGCGTTGCGCCCGCCGCCGATCGCCACCGTCGCCACCGGGATGCCGCCCGGCATCTGGACGATCGAGAGCAGCGAATCGAGCCCCTGCAGCGCCTTCGACTCGACGGGCACGCCGATGACCGGCAGCGGCGTCAGGCTCGCGACCATCCCCGGCAGATGGGCCGCCCCGCCCGCGCCGGCGATGATCACGCGCAGCCCCCTGCGGCGCGCCCCTCGCGCGTAGCGCACCATATCGAGCGGCGTGCGGTGGGCCGAGACGACGCGCACGTCGCAGGCGACCCCGAACTCGGCGCAGACGTCGGCGGCCGGGCGGAGCGTGGGCCAGTCGGAATCGCTGCCCATGATGATGGCGATGGGCGGAGGGGTGGTCTTCATGGGGAGGCGGAAAAACGCAGATGGGCGGCGCACGCGCGGGCGGCCGCCTCGGCCTCTGGCAGCGTCGCCGCGGTGGCGGTGACGTGCCCGAGCTTCCGGCCCGCCGCGCTGCCGTCCTTGCCGTAAAGATGCACGTGCGCGCCCGGCACCGCGAGAGCCGCCTCAAGCCCTGCCGGCTGCCCGGGCCCGGGCCCCTCGCCGATCAGATTCACCATCACCGCGGGCGCCCGCAGGCGCGGGGAACCCAGCGGCCAGCCCAGCACCGCGCGCACGTGGTTCTCGAACTGGGAGCACTCGCAGCCCTCGATCGTGTAGTGGCCCGAGTTGTGCACGCGCGGCGCCAGCTCGTTCACCAGAATCGAACCGTCCGCGAGGAGAAAGAGCTCGACGCCGAAGCTGCCCACCGCGCCGACCGCGGCGACCGCGCGGCCCGCGATCGTGGCCGCCGCCGCCAGCACCGTGGGATCCCCGGTCGCCGGCGCGCGCACCACGTGGCAAATGTGGTCGCGCTGCACCGTGTCGACCACCGGGTAGACCGCCTCCCGACCGTCCTCCGCCCGCGTGATGATCACAGCCAGCTCCCGCTCAAAGGGGCACCAGGCCTCCGCGAACAACGGGTTGCCGCGGTCGCCGCCCAGCCGGCGCCACGCGGCGTCGAGCTCGCCCGCCGCGCGGACGGTGACGTTGCCCTTGCCGTCGTAGCCGTTGCGCCGCGCTTTGAGCAGGAAGGGGTAACCGAACTCCGCCGCCGCGGCCGCCAGCGCCGCCGGGTACGGCGTGTCGCGCAGGCGCGGGACCGGCAGGCCGGCCTCCGCGAGCGTGCGCTTCTGCACCAGCTTGTCCTGCACCAGCGCGAGTGAGCGGGAGGACGGTAGCACCCGGTGCCCCGCGCGCTCCAGCTCGGCGAGCAGCCCGGCGTCCACGAACTCGTTCTCCAGCGTGAGGACGTCGACCCGGGACGCCAGGTCGAGCAGGGGCGGCAGCGTGTTCCAGTCACCTACCCGGGCCGCGGTGGCGACGGGGGCCGCGGGGCAGGCGGCGGCGCGCTCGAGGGTGATCACCGGGCAGCCGAGGGGGTGCGCCGCGAGCGCGAGCATCCGGGCGAGCTGGCCGCCGCCGATGATGCCGAGGCGCGGCCCGGAGGCCGGGGATTCGCTGCGGGAAGGATCTACTGCGGAAACCACGATTAGGGCGCGACGCAAGGGATTCCCCCGTCAGTGGCAAGCGGATCCGCCGCCGTCACCTGCCCTGCGCCGCGACCTGCCGCCTTAAGCTCCGCGCGCGGCGTGCAGGGGTGCGCGAACGTCAATCCGCCGCGCCGCACCGGCCAGCCGGCGGGTAACTCCAGGTTTAACTGCCTCTCCGCAGCTGGAGCTGAGCCTTCATCCGGAAGCGGCCCCGCGGCTCCGTGCGCGGCAAGTCCTGAGTCAGGCGGGTTGCGGCCGCGCGCCGGCCGCGTTGATTTGACCTTGATGTACCGCCTGCACCCGCTCCTTGCCGCCGTGCTCCTGCTCGCCGCCGGCTGCACGCCGTCCCCTGATCCTGCGGGCTGGCGCCCGCTGTTCGACGGCCGCTCCCTCGCGGGCTGGGCGCCCTCGGGCTTCGACGCCGAGGGACCAGTGCGGCTGGAGCCGGACTTCCGCGGCGGCGGGCCGGCGATCCTCCTCCACCGCGGCACCACCGCCACGGGCATCACTTGGACGCGCGGCGCGGAACTACCGCGCCAGAACTACGAGGTCGAGCTGGAGGCAATGCGCGTCGAGGGCGGGGACTTTTTCTGCGGGCTCACCTTCCCCGTCGGCCGCGAGGCATGCACGCTCGTGGTGGGCGGCTGGGGCGGGACCGTGGTCGGGATCTCGCGGGTCAACCGCGTGGACGCTGCCGAGAACGAGACCGCGCGGGAGATGGAGTTCGCCGACGGCCGCTGGTACCGGATCCGGCTGCAGGTCACCCCGGAGCGGTTGCGGGCGTGGATTGACGGCGCGCCGGTGGTCGATTTGGCGCTGGCGGGCAAGGCGCTGAGCCTGCGCCCGGGCCCGACGCAGCGCTCGCTGCCTCTTGGCGTGGCGACCTATATGACAACCGGCGCGCTCCGCGGCCTCCGGCTGCGCCCGCTGCTGGAGAGACCGGTGGACCTCCGGCCTTGAAGTCATCCCGGCCCCGGGTCCTACTGCGACGGGCCCCGGGACAGAACCGTCCGCGGGTCCGCGCGCGTCCCCGTAGCTCAACTGGATAGAGCAGCGGTTTCCTAAACCGCCTATCCCGGTTCAAGTCCGGGCGGGGGCACCAGCGCCGGTCACAGGCGCTTCACCGCGTATCTCATCGCCTCCGCGATGCGGTCGAACTGCTCGTCCGAGTGCATCGCCGAGACGGCCGTTCGGATCAGGTCCTTGCCCGCCGGCACCGCGGGCGCAATCGACATCACCGTGAACACGCCCTTCTCAAGCAGCGCCTTCCAAAAAAGGTACACGCGCTCCTTCGAGCCCAGCACGATCGGCACCGCCGGGGTCTCGCTCTCCCACGTGTCCAATCCAAGCGACTTGAGCATCGCCCGGTACTTCCGGGTATTCGCCCACAGCCGCTCCAGGTGCTGCGGCTCCTGCTGCATCAGCTCGAGCGACGCCTCAGCGCAGGCGGCCTGCCCTGGACTGATCGCCGCCGAGAAGATCGTCTGCTTGGAGTTGGTCCGCAGGTAATCGATCACGTCCCGCGACGAGGCGATGAACCCGCCGGTGCTCGCGAGGGACTTCGACAGGCTGCCGCAGACGAGATCGACCTTATCCGTGAGCCCAAAATGGTCCGCCGTGCCCCGCCCCTGCCGGCCCAGCACACCGAAGCCGTGCGCGTCGTCCAGCACCGTGAAACACCCGTGATCCTCCGCGATCTCGGTCAGTTCCGGCAGGCGCGCGACGTGGCCTTCCATCGAGTAGACGCCCTCGATGACCAGCATCTTCGCGGCGTCCGCGTTCACCGCGCCGAGCACGTCCCGCAAGTCCGCCGGGCTGTTGTGGGAGAACCGCTCCACCGTCGCCATTGAGAGGCGAATCCCGTCCCAAAGGCAGGAATGGATGTTCTTGTCCGCCAAAATTACATCCCCCTTCTGGGCGAAGGCGGCGACGCTCGCCAGGCATGACAGGTAGCCGGCGGAATGGATGTGGCAGGCCTCGCGGCCGAGAAAAGCGGCCAGGCGCTCCTCCAGCTCAACATGGTAGGCGCGCGAGCCATTGGAGGTGCGCGCCCCCGTCGTGCTGGTGCCCCAGCGGAGCATCGCGGCCCGGCCCGCCTCAATCACCTTGGGGTGGAAGGTTAGCCCGAGATAGTCGTTGCTCGACAGCATTATCATATCGCGCCCGTCGAGGCGGACATTAGTGCCGGTCTGCGCCTCCATCGCGTGGTAGTAGGGCGCGTACTTCAGGCGCATCTTGGTGGCGTAGTCGTCGCGGCAGCGCGCGAGCATTGCCTTCCGGGACTTGCTGAAGAACGACAAGGGCATAGTCACCGGGAGGGAAAGAGCCAACCGGGGCTAAGGCAAACGGAAAGGCGGCCGGTCCCGGCGCCGGCGCGCGAGGCCCCCGTGCCACGCGACCAGATCCGCTGCGTGTTCGGCCCAGCGCCGGATCGGCCGCGCGCGGGCAGCCGCTGCCAGCGCCGTCAACGCGGAGGAATCTGTCAGCAACCGCCTTAACCCCGCCGCCAGCGCCTCCGGACCCGGGTCGTCGAGGGCGAGGCATCCCCCGCCGCGGGACGTCTCCCCCAGCGCGCCCCGGGCCGCGCACACGCAGGGCTTGCCGTGGGCGAGGCTCTCCAGCACCGGCAAGCCGAAGCCCTCCACGCGCGACGGGTAGACGGTGAACGCGCAGGCCGCGTAGGCCGCCGCCACCACCGCGTCGCCCGCGCCGGGCTCGTGGATGAGCGGGAAGCCAGCCGCCTGCAATTCGCCCACCCGGCGCGCGGCCGCGGCCCCAGTCGCGGGCTCGACGATGCCGATCAACCGCAAGCGGAACGCCACGCCCTCCCGCCACAGGCGCTCCGCGGCCTCCAGCAACGCGAAATGATTCTTGCGCCCTTCAAGGCTGCCCACGCACAGCACCTCAAGCGGGCCCTCGCGCGGAGCCGCGGCGGGCGCCGCCGCCGGCACTTCCACCCCGAGGGGAATCGCCGCCACCGGGGGATGGTCGCGGATCCCCTGCCATTCCCAGAACGCACACAACGCGTCGCGCGAAGCCTCCGAGACCGCGGCCACGCCATCGAACGAGAGCAACTCGAGGAGGTAGGCCGGGAAACGCGCCACCGTGCCGGCCGGGCTGAAGTCCGGCCGCTGCAACGCGATCGCGTCATGGAACACCGCCACGGCTGGGCCGTCGGCAGCCGCGAGCAACCCGGGCAGCGCCGCCGCCACCGCGGGTGAAAACACCTCCGGCACCAGTAGGCCAGAGTTGGGGCGCAGCCGGTCCCGTGTCGGCGGGCGTCCCCCGCGCCACGCCGCCGCGAGCCAGCCCCGCGCGCGGGCGGACCACGGCCAGCGCGCCCCGCGGCGCCCGGCGGATCCGGGGGCGGTCAGATTGGCCTCCTCCCACGCCGCGAGCGGCCGCCAAGCGCGCGCATATGGGTCGCGGGTCACGGGCCGCGCCCCGGCGCCGAGTTCACGCCAGAGGGCGCGGCTCACGCGCTGGATGCCCGTGCGCGCCCGCGTGTGGCAGGTGTGGCTGAGATCGAGCAGGAGCGGGGCGGGCACGGCGGGGAAGTCACGGGCCGGCCGCTGACGCCGTCAAGAGCCCGAGCTCCCAGAGCCCCACCGGGCCCCGGCGGGCGACCTCGCGCCAAGGTCCCGGGCAGCGGCGGAAGGCCTCGGGCCTTTCCGACTCGAACAAGAGGGCTCGGACCGGGCGGCCGGCCGCGGCGGCGAGCCGGGCGTAGCGGGAAAAATCCGCCGGCGAAAGCTGGTCCCAGCGCAGGACCGGATGCCCGGTGTGGAAAAGCAGGTTGCCGCTGAACGCCTGGCAAACGACCAGCGCGCCGGCCGGGAAGAGCTCCCGCGCCGCGGCAGCGCCTGTCGCGTAGGCGAGTTCCTGCGCCCGGACCTGCAGCGGCTCGAGCCGCCGGTGCCAGTAGCCGGCCGCGCTCAGGCCCCAGAGCAGCAGGATGAGGGCCACTATGGGCCGGAAGCCTCCGGGCCAGCGCCGGCCCGGACCCCGCGCGAGCGCCTCGACGCCGAGCAGCCCGGCCAGCACCAGCAGCGGCAGCGCGGGCAAAATGAAGCGTAGGCACCACCAGACCTCGTGCGAGACCTCGTAGAAGAGGTAACAGCCGATCAGCGTGGCCGAACCAAGCAAGAGGGCCGAAACCCTCCGCCCCCGGGTGGCGGGATGCGCGAGGGCGACGAGCGGCAGCACGAGCAGGACGGGGGGCAGCAGCCGCGCGAGCCACGCGCCGAAGTGCCGCGCCGTGGGCGCGCCGTACTGCCAGCCGAAGGCCGCGAAGATATCCCCGTAGCCCGAGACGAGCGCATGCCCGTAGAGCGCGTGCTGGTAACCCGCGAGCCACGCCGCGCCCGGGAGCCCGCCAGCGGCAAACAGGAGCAGGCGCCGCCAATCCAGCCCGATCAGAAGGGTTACCGCGGGCCCGAGGAGGAGGTTGGTCGGTCGCACCAGCACCGCCACCGCGAAGGCCGCCCCGGCCGCCAGCGCCCAGTCTCGGTGGACCCGCGCGCGCAACGCGGCCCACGCGGCGGCGAGCACCCAAGTCGTGGCCACGGTGTCGCTGAGCGGTTGCAGCGCGGTGAACACAAACACGGGGTTCACCGCGAGGAGCGCCGCGCCGGTCGCGGCCAAGGCCGGGGTCAACCCGAGCTCGCGGCCGAGCAAGTAAGTCAAAGCCACGGCGCCCAGCGCCGCAGCCACCAGCACGAGCATCGGGCCCGCGGTCCAGCCGAACAACCGCGAAGCCGCCGCGAACTGCAGCGGCAGGCCCGAGGGATAGGTGGGCACCAGGTCCCCGGGGTGCCCGCCCCGCGGGAAGAATCCGACCGGCGTGAAATGGATCGGCGGAACCGCGCCGGGTCCCCCGAACTCGGCCGGCACCTGCAGCGGCGTGAAGCCCTCCCCGGCGGCCAGCAGCCGTGCGCTGTTGAGGTAGCCGGAGGAATCCGCCCCTGCCGCCACCACTACGACCTGCGTCCCCAGCCAGACGCCGTAGGCCGCGAGCAGGGCGAGCAGCGCGACCGCGAACCACCACGCGCGGCGGGACGGGGGGGGCTTCGGATTTGACATGCGGCGCGCGGGTTTTGTGATCCCCCGCACTTTCGTGAGCAACCTGGAAGACACGCGCCTGCCGGGACCGCGTCGTTCCGCCCGCCGGCGACCCGGAGGCGGCTCGAAGTGACCCCCCCGGCAAGGGCTCCCGGAAGCTGGTTCGCCCGCTCCCTCCGCTTCCGGCCGAGGGTGCTCGTCCTCGCGGGCATCGCCCTGTTGCTATTCGCCGTCGCCCGCTTTCACCAGCCAGGCACCGGTTTCTCCAGCCTGCTGTCCATCGGGGATATCCTCAACGATTCGAAGGTGGCGGCCCTGCGGCAGGTGCCGCACCACGTGTACGAGGGTTCCGCCGGCTACGACGGGGCCTACTACGTGCAACTGGCGCTGCACCCGGCGCTCGACAACCCGGAGCTGACCAAGGCGATCGACAACCTTCCCTACCGCGCGCGTCGCATCCTGCTGAGCTGGGTAGCGTGGGCCGCGGGCCTCGGGCGTCCGGCGTGGATCGTGCAGGCCTACGCGCTGCTCAACGTCGCCAGCTGGCTGGTGCTCGCGGCGCTACTCTGGCGCTGGCTCGCGCCCCCCACCTTCACCGGCGTCCTCCGCTGGGCGGGCGTGATGTTCTCCCACGGCCTCTCGATGAGCGTCAGCCATGCCCTCGTGGACGGCCCCGCGCTCCTGCTGGCGGCGCTCGGGGTCCGCGCCCTCGCCGTAGGCCGCCCCGTCCTCGGCGGCACGGCGCTCGCGCTAAGCGGCCTCGCCAAGGAGACCGGCCTGCTCGCGGCCACCGGCCTGACGTTCTCGCCGCGGACGCCGCGCACCTGGCTGCCCGCGGCCGGGAGGGCGTTGCTCGTGCTGCTGCCGCTGCTGCTCTGGATGGCGTACGTGCGGCTGCGGTTCGGACCGGCCGAGGATCCGGGGCTGGGCAACTTTACCCTGCCGCTCGCCGGCCTCGCCGAGAAGCTCGGCACCATCGCGGGCGACCTCCGCGGACCCGAGCCCGCGTTGCTCGCATGGACCACCCTCGCCGCCGTGCTCGGACTCGTCGTGCAGGCAGGCTTCTTCCTCCTGCGCTGGCGCCCAGAGGACCGCTGGTGGCGGGTCGGGGCGACGTTCGCTGGCCTGCTGCTGGTCCTGTCGACGCCGGTCTGGGAAGGTTACCCGGGGGCCGCCACGCGGGTGCTGCTGCCGATGACCCTCGCCTTCAACCTGCTTGTGCCCGTCGGCTGGCGCTGGCTCCCGGTGCTGATCGCCGGCAACCTCGGCGTCCTCGCGGCGGCGCAGGAGTTCCGGCCCCCGATCGAGTTCCACACCTTGCGCGCCGATCCCGTCCTGGAAGGCTCCGTGCACGCGCGCCCGGGCTCCGGCTGGCACGGCCCGGAGACGCTCGACGGTCATCGCTGGCGCTGGACCGTCGGGCGCGCCGAACTCCGTGTGCGCAACGACTCCGCCGGGGAAATCCGGCTCTCGTTTCGCGCCCAGGCGCACCCGGTCGAGGGGGAGCGCGCCCTGCGCGTCACGCTCGGGGAGCGGCTGCTGTGGGGCGGGCGGCTCGCGGTCCGCGGCGCGACCGAGGTGCGGTTCGGCACCGCGCTGCCGCCGGGGGAGAGCGTCCTCGTCTTCAGCACCGATCAACCGGCCCAGCGCAAGGGCACGGATCCCCGCGAGCTCGCCTTCCGGCTCTCGGGCGTCGAGCTGGTGGCAGTGCCCTGAGCTGGCGGCCGCGCCTTCAGGGCAGCTTTTACAGCTCGACCCCGAACTTGCCAGCGGCCTCCCCGGCCCCACGGACCGCGGCGGTGTAATGCCGGCCCGAGGCCACGGTGAGCACAAGGGCGGCGTCGCGGCTCCCCAAGGCCGGCGCGCCCGCGGCGGCCGTACACAATCCTGAAGCGGGCGGCCCGGGGGAACGGCACTGATGGGAGGAGTGGCCCGCGGGAAATTAGCCCGCCCGGGGGATTGACTCGCTCCCGCGGGCTCCGGTACCCCATTTCCCCTTCCGGCCGCTTCCGGTCCTCGCCTGCCCCCACCCACTCCCGATGAACGATTCCTCATCCTCGACCGATCCGAAGACGCTGCGGCGCGTGATCTGGGCGTCCTCCCTGGGGACGCTCTTCGAATGGTACGACTTCTATCTGTACGGAGCTCTCGCGATCTTCTTCAGCAGCAAGTTCTTTCCCCCGGGCAACGAGACGGCACAATTGCTGGCCAGCCTCGCGACCTTCGGCGCCGGCTTCGGCGTCCGTCCTCTCGGGGCGCTGGTGTTCGGCCACCTCGGGGACCTCATCGGGCGCAAGTATACCTTCCTCGTCACAATGGCGACGATGGGTGTCGCCACGACCCTGGTGGGCTTCCTGCCGACCTACGAGCAATGGGGCCTGTGGGCGACCACCATCCTCGTTTTGCTACGACTCCTGCAGGGCCTCGCGCTGGGCGGCGAGTACGGCGGGGCCGCGACCTACGTCGCTGAGCACGTGCCGGATAACCGCCGCGGCTACTACACCAGCTATATCCAGACGACCGCCACTCTGGGGTTCTTCCTCAGTATGGGCGTGATCGGCGCGACGCGGCTGATCGTCGGCGAGGAGGCTTTCAAGGCCTACGGCTGGCGCATCCCGTTCCTGATGTCGTTCATCCTCCTCGGGCTGAGCCTCTACATTCGGATGAAGATGCAGGAGAGCCCGCTGTTCGCGAAGCTCAAGAGCACGGGCCACGTGGCCAAGAACCCGCTCAAGGAGAGCTTCAGTAACCCGGTGAACCTCCGCTACGTGCTGCTGGCGCTCTTCGGGGCGACGGCGGGGCAGGGCGTCATCTGGTACACCGGCCAGTTCTACGCGCTGACGTTTCTGCAGACCACGTTGAAGCTCCACTGGCTGCCCGCCTACGCGGTCCTCACCCTCGCCCTCGCTTTGGGCACGCCCCTGTTCCTCGTCTTCGGTCACCTCTCCGACCGCATCGGCCGCAAAAAGGTGATGCTGGCGGGCTGCGTGCTCGCGGTGCTCACTTACATCCCGATCTATATGGCGATGCGGCACTTCACTCCGCTGCTCGCGCCGGGCCAGACCGCGATCCTCTGGGCGGACCTGCCCGCATTCAACCTGACCATGCTTGTCGCGCTGGTGTTCCTCCAAGTGATCTATGTGACGATGGTCTACGGCCCGATCGCGGCGTTTTTGGTGGAACTCTTCCCGACCAACATCCGGTACACCTCGATGTCGCTGCCGTACCATCTGGGGAACGGCTGGTTCGGCGGCTTCCTGCCGCTGATCGCGACCGCGGTGGCCGCGTCGAAGGCGACCGGGGAAGCGTTCGGTTCCGGGGCCATCTACGCCGGCCTCATCTACCCGATCGCCATCGCGCTGGTGACGCTGGTGGTGGGCGGCCTGTTCATCCGCGAGACCAAGGGCCACAAGATCGACACCGCGATCTACGTGAGCGACGGCAAGAGGGAGAACTTCGACTGGAACGCTGTGCTGCTGGCACTGGGCCTCGGCCTCGGGGCGCTGCTCGTGGCGGGCCAGGGTTTCTGGACCGCCCTGGTCGGGGCGATGGGGCTCTGCGCGCTGCCGACGATCTTCTTCCGGCTGGAGTGCGGCCGCTGGGCGGCGATCGGCCTCGTGCTGGCGTGCCTCGCGCTGACGGCGGTGATCGGCATCTTCGTGCATCCGCAACTGGTCGCGCTGGGCGGGATGTTCCGCTTTTTCGCCTTCACCCTGCTGCTGGGCGTCTACACCGTACTGTTGGCGCTGGCGTACTTCGCCTTCCGCCCGAAGCCGGCCGCCGCCTGAGGTCCCGAGGGGCCAGCCTTCACCCGCTTAGCCCTGCTTCGCTGAAGCTCCGCCGGGCACCCTTAGCCTGGGTAACAAAGCACCTTGGCCCGGCAGCCGTAGGCTCGGCAAAAGCTGGTGCCCGGAGTGGGGGTCGAACCCACAAGCCTTTAGAGGGCGGTGGATTTTGAGTCCACTGCGTCTGCCAATTCCGCCATCCGGGCCAGAGATCGCGGGACCGTAGGCCCCGGCGGGGAAGTGTCGACGCGAAATTCCCGGCCCGCGCCCGCCCCGACTCCCGCTGCGGCTGCGAATCGATTGTAAGGAAACGACCCGGGCCGCATCTAATTCCCTGATCCCGGATGTCGCCCGCCGCCCAACACGCCCTCTTCGCCGCCTGGCTGCGGGACCACGCCGGCCTCCTCCACCGGGTGGCGAACGCGTTCGCGACCGGGGCCGACCGCGACGACCTGATGCAGGAACTGCTGCTCGCCCTCTGGCGCGCCGTACCCGCCTTCGCCGGAGCCAGCAAGCCCTCGACCTTCATCCACCGCGTCGCGCACAACACGGCGCTCACCTGGCGCCGCGGGGCCGCGACATACCGCCGGCAACTCGACCGCTTCGCCACCGAGCCGTTGCCCGCGCCCGACTCTCCGCGCCCGGGCGAGGACGAGGCCTTGGCCGCGATCTACGCCGCGATCCGGCAACTGCCCGCCGTCGATCGCTCGCTCCTAGTGCTCCACCTCGACGGCCTCGGCTACGCCGCCATCGCCGAGATCCACGGGCTGTCCGAAAACCACGTCGGCGTGAGGCTCACCCGGCTCCGCCAGCGCCTCACGCAACTGCTGCAGGAAACGACCGATGAACTCCGCTGACCTCGAGCGCGCGTGGCGCTCCCCCCGCAACTCCGCCGATCCGGCCGCGCTGGCCACGGCCCGCGACCAGTTGTTCGCCGACCTAAAAAAGAGGCGGCGCGCGCGACGGCTGTTCCTCGCGCTCGTGCTCGGCGCCCTGACTCTGCTCAGCGTGCGGGTCGCCCTCGCCACGTTACCCCGCGCGGGCGGGCCGACGATCGCCCCGGAACGCGATTGGGCCTCGCTGGTGTTCCTCGCCCTGCCGTGGATCGGTTTCATCATGCTCACGCGCCAGATGCTCCGGCACGAGCGCGGCCATCAACGCGCGGGGGAAGCGATCGGGGACACCGTGCGCGCCCTGCTCGACGAGAACGCGACGGCCCGGGCGGGCCTGCGGGTGACGGCGGGCCTCCACGGCGTTACCCTGCTGCTGCTCCCGCTGGTGGTCGCGCAATTGCGGGCGACGGGCAAGGCCGGCGACGAGATCCTCTGGCCCGCCTTCCTGGGTTGGCCGCTGATCGCGAGCACCATCCTCGCGACCCTGTGGTGGCAGGACCGCCACCGCCTGCTCCCGCGCCGGCGCCAGCTCGAGGCGCTGCGGCGGGAGCTCGAGCGCGCGGACTGAGCGCGAAATTCCCGGTTGAGCCCCGGCCGGGCGCGGGGAAGCTCGCGCCGTGCCCGACCTACGCGCCCATTGCCCGCACGCCGCGGCCACCGCGACCGAACTCACCCTCGCCGAGGCGGAATCGCACCATCTCGTGACCGTCCACCGCGCCCGCGCGGGCGATCCCGTGACCGCCTTCGACGGACGCGGCCGCGAGTGGACCTGCACCGTCGCCACGCCCGACCGCCGTGCCGCGGTGCTGCGCGTTGCCGCCACCCGGCTCGCTCCTCCCCTGCCCTGCGTCCTCACGCTCGCCCAGGCCATCCCCAAGGGCGGGGCGATGGAGGACATCGTGCGCCACGCCACGGAATTGGGCGCGGCGGCCGTGATCCCCGTGCTCACGGCGCGCACGGAGGTGCACCTCGACGGTGAGCGGGCCGGGCGCAAGAGCGAGAAGTGGCTGCAGACCGCGATCGAGGCGGCGAAGCAATGCGGGAACCTCTTCGTGCCGGCGGTTCCGCCGCCGATCGCGTTGGCAAACCTCCTTGCTGCCCCGTCCGCGGCGGAACTCCGGCTGATCGCCAGCCTGCACCCCGGCGCGCGACCGCTCCGCACCGCGCTGGCCGACTTCCGCGCGGCGCACGGCCGGCCGCCGCAAAGCGTGCTCTGGCTGGTCGGCCCGGAGGGGGACTTCACCCCGGACGAGATGGCGGCCGCGACGGGCGCGGGCTTTACGCCGGTCACCCTCGGGCCGCTCGTGCTGCGGTGCGTCACCGCCGCCACCTGCGCCCTCGGGATCCTCCGGCACGAGACCGGCTGAACCTCGGAGGCTAGGCGGTCGGTGGGAAGCTCAGGCCACAAGCACGCCGCGCGCCACCACGGTGTCGGGCCGGTCGCGACCAGCCTTGATCGTGTATGTCCCGGGCGCGTACACGCGGGGCGTAAAACTCGCCTCGGTGGCGCGCACGGTGTAAATGATCTCGCCAGTCTCCTCGTGGAGGACCTGCACCACCGGCTCGGCGACGCCGTCCAGCCGCACCGCGGGCAGGCGCGCGTGGACCTTGCGGCCGTCGTTGGCGTCCATCGCCACGGTGAGGGGCCAGCCCGGGTACTGGGCGGCGTCGCCCTTCCTCGCGTCAGCGAAGCGCGGCCAGCACTCGAAGGTGATGGTGCGTTTGGCCTTCCGGAAGCGAGCGATGCCGTGGCCGTCGCCGCGCTGGCGCTCGTCGGTCACGTCGACCGGGTTCGCGTAGGCGAGCATCGAAATGCGGTTGCCCAGCCCATCCTTGAAATCCCCGGTCCAGGGCAGCGGGCTGCCGGGCACCGGGTTCGGGCCGGCCTTCTCGTCGAGCGGGTGCCACCAGCGGCCGTAGATGGTATTCACGAGGGCGGGCCCGGTGAAGCCGTAGGGCCCGTCACCGTGCTCAGTGATGCCGCTCTTCACGACCACGGCGAGGTGCTGGTCCCCGCAGAGGTGCACGGCCCACGCGCGGCGGATCTCCGCAAGGGCGAGGTTGCGCTTGGTCTGGGGCCAGCCGTTGCAGTCGAGGTCCGCGAGCAGGCGCGACTGGCGGCCGCCGTGCATATGGACCGCGCCGCAGAACGCGGTCGCGGAGAGCACGGCCTTCATCCGCGTGCCGGTCCAGTCCTGGGTCCAGCCGCGGAGGAACGCCTCTTGCCGCGCGCCGAGGAGCTGGAGGCCGGGGAGATCGATGGTCTTCGGGTCGTAGGCCGGATCGTTGATGTGGTCGGGGCGCGGTCCCATCTGCGGGATCTTGCCGGCCGGACCGGTCTTGAACTTGCGGTCCTCGAGGATGGCGAAGTCCACGCCGCCGAGGGTGAGCCGGGTGAAATAGACCGTGATGCCGCGCTCGACCGGGGCGGGATCCACCGGATCGGGCAGGTGCCAAGTCTGCTGGCGCTGGACCTGGTTCACGTAGGCCACCGGGTAACGGTAGCCGCCGTCAGCGTCGCCTTGGATGGTGGAGCGCTTGCCGTTCTCGCCCCAAAGGTTGCCGTGGCCGACGTCGTGGTCGTCGGGGATGGCGATGGTTGGCCGGTCCCGCATCACGTCGCGGAACTGCAGCCCGAACTCGATCCAGCCCGCGGTGTGCTCGGTGTGCCGGTAGGTCTGGTCGCCGGCGAAGAAGAGCAGGTCGGGGTTCTGCGCCCGGAGGGTGTCGATGATCTCGGGCCGCTGGCCGGTGGTGCGGCTCGAGTTGCAGGACATTAGGGCGACGACGATCTCGTCCTTCTCGACCGGGTCGCGGCGGATGCGGCCCTCGAAGCGGGCCTCCGCACCGTGGCGCACACGATAGGCGACGTCGCGGGTGGAATCCCATTTTTCCACGCGGAAGTGAGCGTCCCAACCAGGGTAGAGCACCTCGGAGCGGGCCAGCTCGACCCACGCGCCAGCGCGCTGCACCTCGAGCCGGGCAATCCGCTCCTCGCCAGGTTTCAGCGGGTAGAGCTGCGCGGTGAGCTTCATCACGCCCCGGTGCACGGTGTAGAGGGCGAAGGCGACCACCAGGTCGCGCGGCACGTCCATCGGCGGGGGCGGCGGCTGGCCCTGACCCTTGCCCTTGGCCTTGCCGGGCGCGGCGGGCGCCTTCCTCCACCACTCGCCAGTGGCGAGCGCGTCGAGATTGGGGTACTCGGAGCCGAAGGGCGACGCCGGGTCGGCCGCGGCCGCGGCGGAGAGCGCGACGGGACGGAGCGCGAGGGAGCCGGCTCCAGCGAGGGTGAGCTTGAGGGCGGTGCGGCGGTCGATGGGGTCCATCCGTGGAACGTGGTCTGCGACGCGCCGCAAACGCTGGCCCGCCGCATTTCGTGGGCGAGCTTTTTCCGGTACCGGACCGCGGGCCGAGACAACCCTGCCACCTTGGACGCCGTTCACTTACGAACCCCGCGCGGCGGCCCGGCCGCGCTTCATAGCGCCAAGCCGCGCGTTCGCGCGGGCCGGACGGGGACGGAACTTTGGTGATGACGGCGCAGCGGGGCCCGGGTGACCAGTACCGCCCGGGAAAGTATTCGCCCGTCGCACCGCGCGCTTGGCTTTAGGCGCCAGCGGCACATCCTCGCTCAATGCTTCAGCTCGTACTTCCCCTCACCTCCCTGCTCCCGTTGCTCGTGCTCCCGCTCCTTTCCGCCGCCCCGGCCCCGCAGCCCGATGACCCGCACCTCTGGCTCGAAGAAGTCCAAGGCGACCGCGCACTCACGTGGGTCCGGGAGCGCAACGCCCAGTCCCTCGGCGAACTGGAGGCGGCCCCGGAATTCGCTCCCCTGCGCGACCGCCTGCTCGGGATCCTCGATTCCCGCGCCCGCATTCCCTACGTCACCCGCCGCGGCGACCGCTATTACAATCTTTGGCAGGACGCCGCCCATCCCCGCGGCCTCTGGCGGCGGACAACGCTCGCAGAGTACCGTAAGCCGGAGCCCGCTTGGGAGACCGTGCTCGACCTTGACGCCCTCGGGCGAGCCGAGGGTGAGAATTGGGTGTGGAAGGGCTCCACCTGGCTCGAGCCCGAATTGGACCGCTGCCTGATCAGCCTGTCGCGCGGCGGCGCCGACGCGGTCGTGGTGCGGGAGTTCGACCCGGTGGCCAAGGCGTTCGCGGCCGACGGTTTCAAGCTGCCCGAGGCGAAGACTCAGATCGCCTGGCGCGACCGCGACCACCTTTACGTCGGGACGGACTTCGGCCCCGGCAGCCTCACCGACTCGGGCTACGCCCGGCAGGCCCGCCTGTGGCGCCGCGGCACGCCGCTGGCCGAGGCTCCGCTGGTGTTCGAAGGCCGCTCCACCGACGTCAGCGCCTCGGTCTACACCACGTTCGAGCCCGGCTTCCGGCGCGAGTTCGCACGGCGCGGCACCACCTTCTTCTCCGCGGAGCACTTCCTCGGACGCGAGGGGAAGTTCGAGCGGCTCGACCTGCCGGCGGACGTCCGCCTCGGCACCTGGCGCGAGCACCTGCTGGTCACCCTGCGCAAGGACTGGGCGGTCGGTGGGCAGACCTTCCCGGCGGGAGCGCTGCTCGCGCTGCCGTGGGCACGGTTTCTCGCTGGCGACCGGGACTTCGCGATCCTGTTCGCGCCCGGCCCGCGTGAGGCCCTCGCCGGCTACAGCACGACCCGCGGCCACGTGCTGATCAACACCCTCGCCAACGTGCGCAGCCAGATTTTTGTGGCGACGCCGAAACCAGGACGCGACTGGGACCGACGGCCCCTGCCTGGCGTCAACTTCGGGCACGCCACGGCCAGCGGTGAGGACGACAGCTCGGACGCCTTCTGGCTGCAGGCCGACGACTTCCTCACCCCGCCCAGCCTCTTCCGGGGGGAAATTGGTGGGGGCGCGCCCGAGTTGCTCCGGCAACTGCCCACGTTCTTCGCCGCCGCGATGCTGGAGTTCACGCAGCAAGAGGCCGTCTCCGCCGATGGCGCGCGCATCCCGTATTTCCAGGTGGCGCGGAAGGGCCTCGCAGCGGACGGCCGCAACCCGACGCTGCTCTATGGCTACGGTGGATTCCAGATCTCGCAGACCCCGAACCACCGCGCGGGGATGGGTGCCGCGTGGCTCGAGCAGGGCGGCGTGTTCGTCCTCGCCAACCTGCGGGGCGGCGGCGAGTTCGGTCCGGCCTGGCACCAGGCGGCGCTGAAGGACCGGCGCCAGCGCGCGTACGATGACTTCATCGCGGTGGCCGAGGACCTCGTGCGGCGGAAGGTCACCTCCCCACGCCACCTCGGGATCCAGGGCGGCAGCAACGGCGGGCTCCTCGTCGGCGCCGCGATGGTGCAGCGTCCCGACCTGTTTCGCGCGGTCGTCTGCCAGGTGCCGCTGCTCGATATGCGGCGCTACCACCGCCTGCTCGCCGGCGCGTCCTGGATGGCCGAATACGGCAACCCGGAAGATCCCGCTGAGTGGGCATACCTCGCGCGCTACTCGCCCTACCACAACGTGCGCGCCGGGGTGACCTACCCGCGCGCCCTGTTCACGACCTCGACCCGCGACGACCGCGTGCATCCGGGCCACGCCCGCAAGATGGCAGCGCGGATGCTCGAGCAGGGCCACCCGGTCCTGTACTACGAGAACATCGAGGGCGGCCACGGGGGCGCCGCGGACAACCGCCAACTCGCGCGGATGCAGGCGCTGTCCTACACCTTCCTTCTACGCGAGCTCCGCTGAAGGCGACCCGCGCGGTTCAAGCGCACAGCAGGAAGTCGCGCCCCTCCACCCAGCCGCGGGCCGCGAGGTCGGCCGCGATCAGCTCCCGCGCTCCCGGCGAGGAGACGTAGGCGAGGACGAACGCCTCGCCCGGGCGCGGCAGCGCCGAGGGGGCCCACACCGGCGGCCCGCGGCCGCCCAGCGCCGGCGTCACCTTGGCCGGATCGACGTCCACGTACCCCGCGACGCGCAGCCCATGGCTCGCGAGCACGGCGGCGCGGAGACGGGTCGGGCGCCCTGCGCCCCAGACGAGGAGCGGCCGGGCCGCGAGGTCGGGCCGGGCCTGGAGCCAGCGGGCGATCCAGCGGGCCTTCAGCCGGAAGAAGGCTTCCGGCGCGTAGCGGGCGTCCGTTCGCGAGAGCCGCCCCGGCCGGTCGTGCCAACGCAGCAGCACACGCGGCAACTTGCCGAAGGCTACGCCCGCATCCATCCACCGCAGCCATAGCTCGTAATCCTCCGGGAAATCGCCCGCGCGGTAGCCGCCGTGCCGCCCCAGCAGGTCGCGCCGGAACACCACGCTCGGATGGGCGACGGGCGCGTCGACAAAACGCCGGAGCGCCATCAGCTCCGGGGTGAGCAGGCCGTTCAGCCACGCCACGTGCCGCGCGTAACCCGCCTGCGCCGCTGCGTCGCCGGCGTGTTCCACGAGGCAACTCACGACGCCGTGCGCCCGGCCCTCCGGGCCATCGAGCCACGCCACCTGGGCCGCGAGCCGCTCCGGCAGCGCCTCGTCGTCCGCGTCCATCCGCGCGACCAGTTCCCCGCGGGCCACGGCGAGGCCGGCGTTGAGCGCGGCGACTAGGCCCTCACGCGGTCGCCGGAGAACCCGGAGGCGGGATTCCTCCCGGGCCAGCGGCGCGAGGAGCCCCGCCGTCGCATCGACCGACCCGTCGTCGACGACCAACAGTTCCCAATCGGGGAACTTCTGGTTCAGAATACTCGCGACCGCCCGGCCGAGGGTGGCGGCCGCGTCCCGGGCGGGCAGGAGCACCGTGACCCGCGGGGCGGCGGCGGTCCCGTTCAGGGCTGCTTCTCCTTGGTGAGCTGTTCGCGGAGCTTTTTCACCTTCGGGGCGATCACGTAGGCGCAGTAACCCGCGTTGGGGTTCCGGCGGAAATAATCCTGATGATAGGCCTCAGCCTCCCAGAACCGCTCCAGCGGCGCGATCTCGGTCGTGATCTGGTCGCGGAACGTCGCGGCGGCGCGAGCGCGGGACTTCTCCGCCGCCTCCCTCTGCGCGGCACCGGCGTAGAGTATGACCGAACGGTACTGGGGACCGATGTCGTTCCCTTGGCCGCCGACCTGCGTGGGGTTGTGCACCTGCCAGAAATAGTCCAACAGCCGCTCGAGCGAGACCACGGCCGGATCGTAGTCGATGCGGATGACCTCGGCGTGGCCGGTCTTTTTGGTCGAGATCTGCTCGTAGTTGGGATTGGGCACGTGGCCGCCGGCGTAGCCGCTGACGACGGTCTTCACCCCGGGCAGCAGTTCATAGGCGGCCTCGGTGCACCAGAAGCAACCGCCCCCGACGACCAGCGAGGCGAGTTGCGGGGCAGCGGCGGCGAGCGGGGAGGTCATCGGCAGAAGGAGGGCAGCAAGGAATAGCGGGAGGCGCATCGTACGAACGGGTGAAAGGAGGTTGGCGGGAATCGCGGCGGAGTCAAAGCGCCCGCTTCAGCCGCCACCCGCGGCCGGCAAGCGCAGCCCGAAGGCGCGGAGGCGGGCGTCGAGACCGAAGCGCGTGAACAGCGCGTCCGTCTCCGCCGCCGCGCGTCGCGCCGGGTCGAGGCCGGGCGCTTCCGCCAGCGCGCGCACGAGGTCGAGGATCACCGCCACCGACTCCTCGAGCAGTTGCGGGGTCACCTTGTCGATGGTGTCGGCCAGGTCGTGATAATGCCGCACGGCCTCGCGCGGGAGGGGCGCGTTGAGGGTCAGGGCCCGGACGCCGACCAGCTGGTAGGGCGTGTGGTCGCTGCCCAGCCAGTTGGTGTTCTCGACGCCGCTGGGCAGCCGCAGCCCGGCGGGGCGAGCGGCATTCCAGCGCTCGAGGAACGGCACCAGCGCGTCGTCGCCGAGCGCGTTCACCGCGACGGGCAAGCCGATCATATCGAGATTGAGCATCGCGACGACCGGCGTGGCGCCGAGAAGGGCGGCGGCGTGGCGGGAACCCTGTAGGCCCTGCTCCTCCCCGTTGAACCAGATGAGTTCCACCGCGTGATGGCGGGGCGCGCCGGCCAGCGCGCGGGCAAGGGCAAAGAGCTGCGCGACGCCGATGCCGTTGTCGAGAGCCCCCTGCCCGAGGTCCCAGCTGTCCAGATGCGCCCCGACGATCACCCGCGAGGAGGCGCGGCCGGGGAGCACGACGCGGAGGTTGGCAGTCGCGACCGGGACGCAGCGGGAGCGAGTCTCGACGCGCAGGCGCACCGGGATCCCGCGCGCCACGAGGCGCCCGAGCCAACGGCCCTCCTCCTGCGTGATCGAGTAGACCGGCAGTGGCAGGGGCCGGCCCGCGGGCGAGCCGGTACGCGCGAGCAGTTGGCCCCCACCCTCGCGGTTGATGAACAGGATCGCCGCCAGCCCGCGCGCGGCCGCCGCCCCGACGTAATCCGCAGCCGGCAGCGGCGAACCGGAAGCCAGCAGGCCGACGCGCCCGCGGAGCTCACCCGCCGGGTAATCACCGGGCCGGCCAAGGCCGATGTCCACAAGTTCCCCCGTGAGCGCCGGGTGCGCCTGAGAGAAACCCAGCGCCGCAACGCGCAGCCGGCGCACAAAGGGGGCGAGTACCTCGACCTGGTCGTCCCCGCGGATCCAACCAGGGGCGTTGAAGGGCTGGCGCTCGGGCGCGAGGCCCAGCGCGCGCAACTCCGCCTCGAGGCGGTCGAGCGCCGCCGCGTTGCCCGCACTGCCGGTGAGGCGCGGCCCGATCTCGTCGGCGAGGCGTTCCAGAAAGGCGTGAGCGGCGGCGGCCGGGGATAGCGCGGCCCCCGGCTCCGCCGCCCACGCGGCGGCGACCAGAGCGAGCGCAAGCGCAGCCCGCCGCGCGGTTTCAGGGGCGGACCGCATCGGTGATCGTGAGCGTGTTGAAGCCGAAAACCCGGCTCAGCCGCCCGTGGGTGAGCTTGAGCCGACCCCGGTCGGAAGAGCGGAGCAGGCCGTCCAGCACGGCGACGTGCGCGACTTGGGCGTAGCGCGGGTCGTGGGTCAGGTGGAACCTTCGGATGTGGTGCGGGCCGGCGTGCTCGAAGGTGGCCCGGTCCGCCGAGCGGTAGAGGCCGCTGCGGGCCGGCCCCGCGCGGCCGATGACGCCGGAGCCGGGACCGCTCAGGCTGACGAGCAGGTGCAGGTCGTGCCGGGGCGCCTCCGCGGCCCGCCCAGCGAGGACGGCCGCGAACACGAGGGCGCCGGCAAAAAAGGATCGTGCGTTCCAGGTCATCGCACCAAGTTGCGGGTATGCGCTCCCTCCCCTGCCTGCTGTTCACGCTCGCCCTCGCCGCCACCGTGCCCGCCGGCGCCGAAACCCCCGAGGTCCGCCTCGCCGCGCGCGGCCTGAAGCTCCCCCCAGTGAGCGCCCCGATCGCAAACTACGTGCCCGCGGTCCGCTCGGGCAACCTTGTCTTCCTCGCGGGCCACATCCCGCGCGACGCCGCTGGAAAGGTGATCACCGGCAAGGTGGGCCAGAGCGCCACGCCCGAGCAGGCCAACGCCGCCGCGCAGGCCACCGCCCTCGCGCTGCTGGCCACGCTCAAGCAGGAGATCGGTGAGCTCGCCCGTGTGAAGCGCGTCGTCCGCGTCGGCGGATTCGTCAACGCCGTGGAAACCTTCACCGCGCAGCCCCAGGTGATGAACGGCTGCTCTGACCTCCTCGTCGCCGTGTTCGGCGAACGCGGCAAGCACGCCCGCGCAGCCCTCGGGGTGGCCTCCCTCCCCGCCGGCGCGGTGGTCGAGATCGAGATGGTGGTCGAGGTGGACTGAGGCGGGCATCGGCTTCAGGCCTCCCGGCGCAGGAACTCGCCAACCGCGGCGACCAGCGCGTCCACCTGCGCGGGGGAATTGCAGAGGTGGGTCGAGACACGCAGCGCGTTCAGGTTGTCCTCGGTGACAGGCCGCGTGCGGATGCCCCTCTCGCGCAGGAGCAGGCCGAAGAGGCGGTCGTGCGGGATCCGGGGCGTGCGAAACGCCACTAGCGCCGCGGAGAGCTCGCCCGGTTCCGGGGAAAGAATCTCGACTCCCGGCAGGGCCGCAAGCCCCGCCCGCGCCTGGGCGGCCAGCTGGCGTGCTCGCGCCGCGATGCGCTCCCGGCCGATCCGCTCCTGCAGCCGCATCGCCTCGGCCAATCCGAGCGCGGTGGCGACATTCCGGGTGCCATACTCGTAACGCACCGCCCCCGCGCTCAGCGCGAAGCGGCCGTTCGCGTCGAGTCCCCCGGAGTAGGCGCCCACCAGCGGCGGCGCCAGCTGCTCCTGCCGCGCGCGGCGCACGCAGAGGACGCCGGTCTCGAGCGGGCCACCAATCCACTTGTGCCCGCAGACCGCGAGGGAGTCGCAGCCGAGGGCGGCGAAGTCGACCGGCACCATCCCCGCCGACTGCGCCGCATCAAGGTGGAACCAAATCCCGCGGGTCCGGCAGAGGTCCGCGACCGCGCGCGCCGGCAACGTGATCCCGGTGGGCGCGGTGATGTGCGACAGCTGGATGACGCGCGTTCGCGGGCCGCAGAGCGCCGTGATGCGGTCGAGGTTCGCCGCGGCGGAACGGGGGTCGGGGTCAAACGTGCGCACGACGACGCCGCGCACGCGCGCCGCCTGTAGCCAGGGAAACGAGCCGCCGGGATGGGCGTGGGTCTCAAAGATGACCTCGTCGCCCGCACGCAGAGGCAGGCCAGCCGCAACGGTGGCGTTGGCCTCGGTAGCGTTGCGGACGAAGGCGACCTCGGCTGGGTCGGCGCCGAGGAAGCGAGCCGCGTCGGCCCGCGCGCCCGTGAACTCCGCGTGACCGTGCTCGGCCTTGACCTGCAGGCGGCGGGTAACCTCCGCGACCCGCTCCAGGACGGGCGTCGGGGTCGAGCCGAGGCCGCCGGTGTTGAAGTAACTGAAGCCCACCTCCAGCGGGTAGAGCGCGCGCACCGCTTCCCAGAACGGCTCGGGCCGCGCCGCGGCGAACTCCGGGAGGGCCACGTCGGCGCCGCGGGCGAGGCCGAGACCGGCCGCGCCGAGGGCGGCGTGGCGGAGGAAGGAGCGGCGGGGCAGACTCATACGCGGAGGAATTCGAGCCGGTGGTCGAGCAGCAGGTCGCGGCCGGCAGGCAAGGTCACGGGAGCGTCGGCGTGAAACGCGAAGGCGGCGAGCGGGTTTTTCGCCCGCACAAACCACGGGATCGGCCCAGTGCGGCTCTCGAACCGGACCTTCGTCCGCCGCAGCGAGCCATCGTGTTGGCACGACCACTCGATCCACGGCGCCGGCACCCCGTGCACCTCCGCCTCCCCCCGGCGCCCGCCGGGACCGCTGACTCCGAGGGCGGCGTCCCCGTGCTCATCCAGAAGCTCACGCGCACCGCGAAACTGCAGCCCAGAGTAGTGGGAGCCGACCAGGCCTCCGCCCGCGTGATAATTCGAGAGGACGAGCGGGCGCCCCGCCGCGTTCCACAGGCGGCTGGTCCAGTCCAGCACCCAGCCCTCCGGCAGGACGCCCGGCACTAGCACGCGCTCCTCCCGCAGGAGGACCTCGCCCGCGGGCGACCGCCATTCGACGGCCTCCTCCAGCCGCGCCGGTCCGCGCGCCACCCAACCGGCGTGGACCTGCCGTCCCTGGTCCCCGCGCCAGCGGTAGCCCTCCCCCACCCGAAAGGAGGGTCCGCCCCAGAAATTAATGTCGTCCACTGCGGTGAGCGTGAGGCTGAGCCCGTGGTGCCAAGGGTGGTCGTTGGGCCGGAAGTTGGTCAGGAGGTCGCCGTCCGCGGAATAGAGCGGATGGAAGTAGGGCCGCGGCGCCTCCTCCGGGGGCGTGGCCGGGGCGAACACGTAGGTCCAGAGCGGGCGGCCGTCGAGGCGCGCCTCCACGCGATCCGCTGCCTCCGACAGAACCAGGCCGGCGTTCACGGCACGGCGCCCTCCAGCGCGAAGGGCCCACCCGCGAACGCCGCGTGTTCGCCACCCGGCAGGCGGACCCGGACCGGCGTCACGGCGGGGGCGTCGCCCTCGAGCCGGAGGCGGCCGGCCTCGACGCGCCACGCCACCCGCACGAGCCCCCGCGGCGTGCGCACGGCATGGAAGTCGCCTTTCGCCGGCCCTCGCCCCACCAGCGCGCCGTTGCGCGACAGCGCGATGCGGCTGCCGGCGGACACGAGGATCCGGGCCGGCAAGTCTCCGGGCCGCGCGGATTCTAGGGTCCGGCGGGAGAGGCGCACCTGGTAATGCGACGTTCTGGCGTACTCGGGTGCCGGGGCCGCGCGGGAACCCTCGGCGGACCAGATCCACTGGGCCTCGGCAGTGAACGGCAGGGACATCGGCAGGGGAAAAGGGAGGTACAGGACCGCACGTGGCCAGCTTAGGCGGTGGCGGAAACAAGCTCGCGCCTCCCTGAAACTCAACCCCGGTTTTCATGGCTTGTCCGCCGTGCCCGCCGCGTCCCCCCGGGTCGTCGTTTGCGCCGCCATCTGGCCGCTGGCCGGCCACCCCCGCGGGCGCCCCTGGAGCCTCGGAAGGCGGTTGCAGGTGATGCGCGCCGCCGGGTTCGAAGGCTTGTGCGGCTACGCCGACCCCGGAGTTGCGCGCCGAAGCCGACCGCCTCGGCCTCGCGGTGATGAGCGGGTTCGACGCCCCCACGATCGCCACGGGCTGCAACGACTGCGCGGGCGGGCGGACCTTGGCGTCCGTTTCATCGACATCCAACTGCTCGACCGCGACACCCCCCTCGCGCCGGCGACCAAGGCCGTCATCCGGCTGGCCCGGGAGGCGGAGCGTCGTGGCGTGGCGGTGCATTTTGAGACCCATCGGGACACCACGACGGAAACCTTGGAGAAGTTTTCCGCCCTCGGCCGCGCGTTCCAGCGGGCCACTGGCCAATTGCTCCCGGTGACCCGGGGCCACTCGCATTTCGCGGTCAGCAAGCACGTGCAGGCGCCGGACTACGCCGCCCGGCTGCTGGCGTGGCCGGTGCTGTGATCCAGGTCTCGCGGATGTTCCTCCTCCGCCCATGCAACAGCCAGCACCGCCAGATCCCAGTGACCCACGGGCGCGGCCGGGTAACGCCAGAAGCTGGCGATTACTTCGGGTTCGTTCGGGACCTCTTGTGCTGCTGACGGGGGGAAGACGGACCACGGGGAACTCTGGACCCGCCCCGAACTGGGGATGCGCCACGGCTCCCAACTGAGCACGGACCAGCCGGCGTGGCCCAAAGCGATCCGCGCGCGACGGGAGATCCTCGCGGCATGGCACGCGACGGGCCCCTCCTCCTGCCGAACGCCTCCGGAATCGCTCTTGACGCTGGAAACGTACGAATTCAGCCTGCTCCCTCTGAAACTTTCAGGAAACCCCCGACCCCGAAGTATGCTGATCACGGAGATCCCGGCGAGAGCGCGGGTCTCGCCCGCGACGGTCTCGCGGGCGATCAACCGGCCGCAGATTTTCGCGGCGGACAGCTTGGCGCGGATCCGCTTGATGATGGGGGCGAACAGCCATGTGCCGTCCCCACTGAGCCGTCGGCGCGGGCCCGAGCCCCGGTCGGCGGAGTTGAGGCGGATTGGCGT
Source organism: Verrucomicrobiota bacterium (assembly GCA_016871775.1). Taxonomy (GTDB): domain Bacteria; phylum Verrucomicrobiota; class Verrucomicrobiia; order Opitutales; family Opitutaceae; genus ER46. The sequence continues at coordinate 65,853 of VHCI01000003.1, forward strand.
CTGGTTTGTGGGCGCGCGCCCCCAACAACCTGAGCCTGAATTGGTTCCACGACCATTTACTGCACGCGCAGGCCAACGCCCCCCGCCAGCGCATCGACCTGCGGGTGTTTTGCTCGAATTCCCCAGAGGGGCTGCCGGCCGGGTGGAGCGGCGAGAAGCTGGAGGGTCTTATTTTGCAGGGGGTGGAGCCGGCGAACGAGGGGAAAGGCTGGCTGGCGGCAGACCATCTGGCAGAGCAGGGCCATCGGACGGTTGCGATGGTCAGCGCGGACCCGCAATTCAGCGCGGCGGCGCGGCGGGTGGTGGCCGTCCGGCAGCGGTCGCGGGAGCTGGGTCTGAAGGTGCATTCCATCCTGGGCCGGCCCAACCCTGCGGTGAGTTACCTAGAACTGATGCCCGCGCACGAGGAGAGCGAGACCCTGGTCGGCACCCTGCTGGCGGCGACCCCGCGGGACACCTGACTCTACCTGCCGGCGGATCATTTCTGCGGCGCCTTCTTCCGCGCTCTGCGGGCAGCAGGGCAGCGGCCAGGGGACAATTACAGGGCGATGATCGGGAACTACAACCTGGTCGTCTACCACAACCTCGACCATTCCCCGGCGGCAATCGACATCAACCTTCCCACCCTTGTGAGAAAAGTTGTCGACCATCTGGTCTGGAAGATCGAGCATCCTCGGAGCTCGGCCGGATCGGCATCACTGTTACCCCAACCCTCCGTCCCTCACCGCACTGAAGAATCCTTTTCTGATCCCCTGATCGGATTGCCAGAACATCACACAAAATCCCACCCATGAACAAACCAAGCCCACTCGCCAGGCGCAGCCTGACGACGACGCTGGCGCTCCTCAGCGCCGCTCCCCTCGCCTTCGGGCAGGCGGGCGACGCCGCGGCCCTCCGCCGGCTCCAGGAAGAAAACGCCGCGCTGCGCAAGCAGCTCGCTGAAGCCCAGGGCCGGACCACCGCCCCTGCTGCCGCCGCCCGCCCGGCCGCCGCCGCGGCTGCGCCCGCCGTCGGTCTCCGGACCGACGAGGGCGTGACCGCCCTCAGCGCCTTCGAGGTCAAGTCCGAGCGCGACTACGGCTACCTCAAGACGAACGCGGCCACGGCCACGAAGATCAATATGGAGATCCAGAATATCCCCCTGCACCTGCAGGTGATCTCCCGGGAGTTCCTAGACGACACCAACGCGCGCTCCCTGACCGACCTGTTCCGCTACTCCGCCTCCGCCTCGGGTGACACCCGCTTCGCGATGCGCGTGCCGGCCAACTCCGCCACCCCGCAGGGCACCTTCACGATGCGCGGCTTCGTGGTGAACAGCCTGATGCGCAACGGCGTCTTCCGGTACACCTCCTACAACCTCGAGACCATCGACCGCGTCGAGGTCGTCAAGGGCCCCGCCGCCGTCTTTTTCGGCCAGGGCTACCCCGGCGGCGTCATCAACTACATCACCAAGCAGCCGGACTTCTCGGGCAATAAGACCGACGTCGACTACTACGTGAACAGCAACTCGGGCCACCGGGTGATGATCGACCAGAACCAAACCCTCGGGAAGAAGGCCGCTCTCCGCATCATCGGCGGCTGGGAGGACACTCAGGGCGAGCGCCGGTTCGAGTACCGGCGCGCCAACACCGTCACCCCGTCGCTCTCGCTCATCCCGTTCGACAGCGGCAGGGTGAAGATCACCGCCGAGGCCGAGTTCCTGCGCGAGAAGTTCAGCTGGCACGACTATGACTGGATTTGGAGTGACTTCGCGGGCTGGAAGGAAGCCGCCACCACCGGCCGGTACAACTCCTCCACCGCCACCCTCGCCAACACGATCGCCGCCAACGCCGGCAACGGCCTGACCGCGAACGTGATCCAGAACACCCGTACCCCGACTCTGGCCTACGCGACCTACATCAATAACAAGCGTATCGCCACCAACAACTGGTCGCTGCCAGCCTACACTCGCGTCGAGCGCGGCGCCTACGTCACCAACGCCGCCGGCCAGTGGGTGAAGGACGAGGCATTCAACTACACCAGCCGTGGCGCGCACTTCCGCAACACGATCGACAACCTCTCGGTCACGGTGGACCTCACGCCCTTCAGCTGGCTCGACGTTCGCTACAACTTCCTCAACGAGAAGTCCGAGAATTACTCCGTCGGCCAGGGCGGCGCCCTGACCACGCCCTACGCCAACGGCATCAACTGGAACGCGGCCACGGGCAACCTCTCCGGTTACTACCGCTACGGCCAGACGCACAACTTCGACGCGGTCGCCAAGTTCGACCTCTTCGGCGTGAAGAACAGACTGCTCGGCGGCTTCCAGCGCATCAACCCCTACCAGCAGTTCCTCGGCGGCCAGGCCTTCGGCGACGTGCAGTGGGCCTTTCTTCCGGGCGCCCGCAACACCGAGTCTAACCCGGACTACCGCGGTACCAACGTCGCCCTTTACAACCACGGCGGCGTCCCGGTCAACCAAGTCATCCGCGACCGCACTGGTGCCATTAAGCCCGTCCGTCAGATCTACTCGAACTTCGACCCGGGCTTCGAGATCTACCCGGACGTCAACGTCTACCACCAGGACGACCGCAACGCCCTCGACGGCTACAAGTCCAAGACCGAGTCCCTCTACCTCAACTGGCAGGCGACCGCGTTCAAGGACCGTCTGACCCTGCTCGCGGGTTACCGCGAGGAACGCAATTGGCAGCGCGGCCAGTACCAGCCGAACAACTATCCGTGGTTCATCTACTTCCCGAATATGCACCTGAACCCGACCCTCTATCCTGAGAACGTCTGGGGCCACTCGATCAGCTACCAGCGCGGCCTGTACACCGACACAAAGGGCAATTCCTGGATGGGCGGCCTCTCGTTCGCGGTCACCAAGGAGCTGAGCATCTACGCCTCGAACTCGAAGACGTTCAAGTTCAACAACGGCCGCATCTCTGGCATCTTCGCGGGTGACGAGGCCCTCTGGTTCGAGGAAGCCCGCCGCACCGGCTTCGGCGGCACCCCCGGCCAGTCGTTCCGCTACCTCGGTCAGACGGTCACTTCGCTGCAGCAGTTCCGCGACATCCTCACCGGCCGCGGAGTGTTCGAGCTGCTCAAGAACGAGCAGGGCATGAACTGGGAAATCGGCGCCAAGCTGTCCCAGCTCAACGGCCAGCTCGTCGGCACGCTGTCGTTCTTCCGCGGCGAGCGTGAGAACCAGATGCTCGACGACGGCGCGAGGCAGTCGAACCTCGAGGAGCCGCTGAACTTCAGCACCGACCTCTTCGCGGTCGGCTCCCCGTACCGCAGCCAGCGCCTGCTCCGCTGGCGCACGACCGACCTCCTCAACCGCATCGAGGGTGGCGAGGCCGAGCTGATCTGGACCCCCCGCCGCAACTTCCAAGCCGTGGTCAACGGCTCCTGGCTTTGGACCGCCAAGACGGTGTACGACAAGACCCGCGCCGCCCCCGGCACGGCGGCGTACAACGCCCTCGCGCCCGCCGGCAAGGTCGCGTCCGACATCTACTACGACGCGCGCATCGAGAACGTTCCCGAGTACCGCCTGAACGTGTTCGGCAAGTACACGTTCACCGACGGCATCGGCGGGGTCGGCCGCGGCCTCAACGTCGGCCTCGGCATGCGTTACTCGTCCGAGACGGTCGTCTCCCGCTCCGTCGACTGGAACCCCCTCGCGGGCGGTTACCAGGCCGGCGACTACGTGGTGTATGACCTCACGGTCGCGTACCCTTGGAACATTCTGGGTTACCGGATCCACACCAACTTCGGTCTCTACAACGTGACCGACGAGAAGTACTCTGAGGGCTCCTTCGCGATGTCTCCGGCCCGGAACTGGATTTTCCGGAACACGCTCAAGTTCTGATCCGACCTCTCGGTCGTGATCCCAAGGCGGCGCCGCAAGGCGCCGCCTTTTTTGTGTCCACCCGCCGCACGCATCGCGCTTGCCCGCCCCGGCCGGCCCGCTGGACTGCGGGGGCCCGCTGTCCCGGATGCCGCCCGCCCCCACCTTCCTCCTGCTCCGCCGCCGCTACCTCGGCGACGTGGTCCTGCTCGGCGCCGTCGCCCGCAACCTGCGCCACCACCGGCCGGACGCCCGCATCCACCTTGTCACCGAGGCCGCCTACGCCAGCCTCGCCCCGCTCCAGCCGGAGCTGGCCGGGGTCCTTGCCTTCCCGCGGCGCCTCGGGGAATGGCCCGGCTTCGCGCGCCGGCTTCGCGCGCTGGGCGCCACGCACGCGCTGGACTTCGACAACACGGAGCGCACCGCGCTAGTCACCCGCCTCACCGGCGCACCGGTTCGCGCCACCTTTGACCGCGAACTGATCCCGCACCGCTGGCCGCGGCTCTACACCCACGCGGCGAAGGTCACGAACTCGTTCTACGATTCCCACCCCATCATCGAGACCTACCTCGCCCTGCCCGCCGCGCTCGGGGTGCCGCTGGTGGAACGCACGCCGCGGCTGGTCCCCCTCGCCTCCGACCTCGCCGCGGCCGCCCGCCTCACCGGCGGCCCCCGCACCGCCGATCCGCGCCGGACCCGCCGCGTGCTCGTACACCCGGGCTCCCGCAGCGCCTTCCGCCTCTGGCCGGCCGAACGCTTCGCCGCGGTCTGCGACCGCCTGCAGGACGAACTGGGCGCCCAGGTGTTCCTCACCGCCGGTCCCGGGGAGGAACCGCTGGTCGACGCCCTTCGCCGCGCGGCGCGCACCCACCTCGTGACGCTCCGTCCGCTGACCACGCCCGGCGCGCTCGCCGCCCTCGCCGCGCAATGCGACGTCTTCCTCGGCCACGATAGCGGCCCGATGCACGTGGCGGCCGCCGCCGGGACGCCCGTGGTTGCCCTCTTCGGCGGGCAGAACGCGACGATCTGGCGCCCGCCCGGCCCGGGCCACACAGTGCTGCAGGCTCCCCTGCCCTGCGCCTGCCTCGGCTCCGCGGCCCCCGGTCCCTGCGTCCCGGGTGACTCTTACCGCAGCTACTGCGTCCGCCACCTCGAGGTCCCCGCGGTCTTCACCGCGGTGGCCGCCACCCTCGCCCGATGAAGACCGTTTTTCCCCTCGACGGCTGCCATGCCGTGATCACGGGCGCCTCCTCCGGGCTTGGCGCGGAGTTCGCCCGCCAGCTCGCGCCCCGCGCCGCCGCGCTGTTCCTCGTGGCCCGCCGCGGCCCGGAGCTCGAGGCGGTCCGCCGCGCCCTGCCTGCCGGGACCCTGGAGGTGAGGCTCCTGGTCGCGGACCTCGCGACGGACGGCGGCCGCGACGCCCTGACCACTGCCCTCGACGCCACCGCCTTCCGGCCGAACCTGCTGGTGAACAACGCCGGCCTCGGCGATTACGGCCGGTTTGACGAGGCGCCCGCCGCCCGCTCCCGCGCGGTGCTCGAGCTGAATGTCACCGCGCTCACGCTGCTCACCCACGCGCTGCTCCCGCGCCTGTCCCGGCCCGCCGGAATCCTGCAAGTGTCCTCTCTCGGCGCGAGTCTGCCGGTGCCGGAGCTGGCGGTCTACGCCGCCTCCAAGGCCTACGTCAGCAGCTTCTCCGAGGCGCTCGCGGTCGAGCTGGCGCCGCGGGGCGTGACCGTCACCTGCCTCTGCCCGGGCCCCACGCCGACCGGCTTCAGCGGGGCGGCGCGGCGACCCGGCGGCCCGGACACGGATCGGCGCGCCACCGGTCCCCTACGGATGCCCCCGGAGGCCGTGGTCGCGGCCGGCCTCGCGGCGCTCGCCGCGGGGCGGCCGAGCGTGCACCCGGGACGCGGGGTGGCCTTCGCCGCGTGGCTGTTCCGCGTGCTGCCCAAGCCGATCCTGTGGGCGCTGCTGCGGCGGCGCGCCGCGCGCGAGGGCGGCGCCTAGACGAAGAGCCCGTCGCGCATCGGGCGCGTGACGTCACAGCGCTGCGCGATCTCAGGGTTGTGTGTGACCAGGACAACCGCCTGCCCGTTGTCTTTGGCAAGGCGGGTGAGCAGGTCGAAGACCAGGTTGGAGTTGCGGACGTCGAGGTTCCCGGTGGGTTCGTCCGCGAGTAAAATGGCGGGTTGGTTCGCGAGCGCCCGGGCGATGGCCACGCGCTGCTGTTCCCCGCCGGAGAGCTGCGTGCCGAGCCGGTGCGTCTTGGCTCCGAGGCCGACCGAATCGAGCAGCGCATGCGCCCGCTCGCGCATCGCCGCGGGCGGGAGTCGGCCCAACTTGCGCATGGGCATCATCACGTTTTCCAGCGCGGAGAACTCCAGCATCAGAAAGTGGAACTGGAAAACGAAGCCAATGTGCTCGCCGCGCGCGGCCGTGCGGGCAGCGTCGTCGTGGTTCGACATCCGGCGGCCGTTGATCTCGATTTCGCCGTCGTCTGGCCGGTCGAGCAGCCCGAGGAGGTAAAGCAGCGTGCTCTTGCCGCAACCGGACGGGCCGACGATCGCGTAGACCTGCCCGCGCTCCGCCTCGAACGAGACGCCCTTGAGCACGTGGACACGTCCCTCGTCCTGCCCGAGGTGCCGGTGGAGGCCGCGAGAGCGAAGGGCCCAGGCGGGTGCGACGTCGGGGGCTGGCGGGGGCGGGCTCACTGGGCGGTACCGCGGACGATGTCGCCCGGCTCGAGCCGCGCGGCACGGCGGGCCGGGATGAGGCTGGCGACCATCACCATCACCACCGCGGTAAGAACGGCGCCCGCGTAGTGGGCCGCGTCCCAAGTCACGATAAAGCGGTCGGTCTTGAAGATGCCGTTGATGGGCAGCGGGACCTGGGAGACGAGCCAAGTCACCGCCGCGCCCAGCAGCGCGCCGGCGACGGCGCCCACGGCAAGCACGATCCCGGCCTGCGCGAGGAAGATTCGGGTGACGTCGCGGCGCTCGTAGCCCATCGAGCGGAGGATCGCGATGTCCTTGGTCTTCTCGAGGACGATCATGGCGAGCGTGTTGAACATCGCGAGGCTGGCGATGAGCGTGAACACGGAAACAGTGATCATCGTCGAGATCCGCAGAGCGCGGAAGACGGCAAGCCAAGTCTTTTCCCGCTCCTGCCAGGCCTTCACACTGTGGCGGAGGACCTGTTCGAGCCGCGCGGCGTCCTGCGGCGCCCGCGTCGGGTCATGGAGGCTGATTTGGAGGAACGTCGCCCCGCTGGGACGCTTCAGAAGCGAGCGGGCCTCGGGCTGGTGCAGGTAGACGTTGGTCTTGTCCACCTCGCGGTAACCCGTCTCGTAGATCGCCGCGACCTGCACCCGCCGCGAGGCGCCGCGGGCGGAGATGAGCAGCGAGTCGCCCACCGCCAGCTGGAGCCGGTCGGCGAGCACGCGGCCCACCAGCGCGCCCGAGGGCGAGTTGCGGAAATCCTCGAGGCTGCCGTTCGTCACCTGCTCGGCGAGGTCGGAGACGCGCAAGTGGTCTTCGAGGCGGATCCCGAAAACTTGGGCGTCCTCCGCCTTGAACGCGCTCTGGAGCTGCACGTTACCCCGCACCACCGCGGAGACACCGCGCACGTTGGCGAATTCCCGCACCGCCGCCATCAGCGCCTGCGGCTCCTCAATGCCCTCGATGTACTTCACGCCGTCGCGCCGCGCGAAGTGCGAGTCGCCCCCGCCCGCCGCCGCCATGCTGCGCATCGTGTCCTGGATCTTGTCCTCGATGCGGATCGCCCCGTTGATCCCGAGGATCGTCTTGGTGAAGAAGCGCTCGAAGCCGCTAGTCGTCGCCTGCGTGACGATGAACAGACCCACCCCGAGGACGGTGCAGGACAGGCTCATCACCATCGCCCGCTTCTTCGCGGTGAGGAAGCGGTAGGCGATGCGCAGGTTTGGGGACGTCACGGCGGGCAGGCGGCGCGGCGCCGCTCAAAAGGCGACCTCGACTTTGACCCGCTGGCCCTCACGGAAATCCTCCAACTGGTCGACGATCACCAGCTCGCCCACGGCGAGGCCGCGCTTCACCTGGGCGTTGTTGAGCGAGACGTAGCCCACCTCGAGCGTGCGGCGCTCCACCCGGCCGTCGCGCACCACCAGAACCTTGTTGCCGTCGAAAAGGGAGCGCCGCAGGACCATTATCTGGTCCGGCACCGAATCCACGGTGATGGTCACCTCCCCGGTGCTCAGCGGGCGCAGCAGCTCGGGGTCCGCCTTCACGTCGAGGTGAACGGTGAAACGTTGCGCGTCGTCGGCCGCGGGCAGCAGCTCCGAGACCGTGGCGTCGAAGTTCTGAGTGCCGTAGGTCAGGAGCCGGATCCGGGCGCCCTGCCCCAGCTTCACCCGGCCGAAGCTCTCCTCGCTGATCTTCGCGATCACGATCCGCTTGCGGGAGAACACGAGCGCGACCGGTTGCCCGGCGTTGATCAGCGCGCCCTCCCACGTGAGCGCCCCGGTGTTGTGGATTGTCCCGTCGAACGGCGCCGTGACCCGCATCCGCTCCCGCTGCAGCTCAAGCGCCTCCATCGCCACTTTGAAGTCGTCGTCCCCCTTGCGGTCGTCGAATTCGGTCAGCCTCAGGCGGCGGTCGATCTCGTCCAGCGCCCGCTGGAGCCCCTTGACCTCCTCCTCGGGCGCGTTGCCGAGCTCAAACAGCCGGCGGGCGGTGGCGAGGCGTTCCTCCGCGACCTTGCGCTCCGGGTTGTTCTCAAGGAGCAGGCGGGCGCGGGCCTTGTCCGTCCCGTGCTTGCGCCGCGTCTCGCTGATCTGCCGATCGAGCTCGGTGGTGTCCAGCTGTACTAGGACCTCGCCCTTCCGGAAATGGGTCCCGGGCCGGAGGATGGCGGTCACGACCTTGCCCGCGGCCTCGCTGCGCAGCTCCTTGAATCCGCCCTCGGCGTCGACCACCACGCTCCCAGTGACGGCGTCGATCGCGGTGTCACGGTTGGCGGCCTTGACGCGCGCGGTGGCGCGGGTGCCCTGGAAAAAGGCGAAGGCGACCCCGGCGGCGAGGGCGACGGCGAGCGCCGGGAGCAGGAGGCGGCGGCCGCTACGGGAAGACGTGAACATCGGCGAGAAGAGACTCCGTCAACTGTTGGGCTCGGCGCCGGCGAGGGCAACTAATTCGGCCCAGCGGGAGAAAAGCAGCGCGCGAGACTCCTGGAGGCGGATCCCGGCCTGGAGGATGCCGACCCGGGAACGCTCGAGGTCGCCGCGGGTGGCGTTGCCGAGCTCGAACTCGCGGGTGATGACGCGGCTGCCCTCGGTGGCGATGCCGAGCCGAATCTCAGCCAGCGAAACCTGTTCGGCATCGAGCCGGAGCCCGCGCTCGAGCAGCTGGATATTCTGCAGCAGCGCCTCGATCTCCGCCTCGGCCCGGCGCTCCTGCGCGCGGCGGCCCGCAACCGACTCGCGGATCGCGGCGCGGGTGGCGAAGCCGTCGAAGATTGACCACTGCGCGAAGACGCCGACCGTGCGCCGCCGCACGCCCTGCTGGTTGACGGTGTTATCGTTGACGTTGGTGGAATTCTCGAGGCTGGCGGTGGCGCTGAGGTAGAACTTGGGGCGCAGGCGGACCTTCTCGATCTCGTACCGCAGCAGCGCTTCCTTTAGCCGCAGGTCGTGGATTTCGTACTCGAGCGTGCTGCGGGCCCCGTCCCGCAGGGCGGCCGCAGCGACGGCGGCCGCGAGCTCCGCTGAGGGCAGCGTCACGGGCAGGTCGGCCGGGATAGCGGACTCGGGCAGCTCAGGCGCGCCCGCCAGCCGCGCGAGGCGGCCACGGTTGGCCTCGAACTCGGCCACCAGCCGGTCGTGGTCGAGGCGGACTTCGCGCGATCGGAGCTTTTCCCCTTCGACGGCCGCGGCCGAGGCCACACCACGGGACTTCTTCTCCTCCAGCACCGCCACTTCGGCGGTGACCAAGCGCACCGCCTCCGCCGCCGCCGTGACCCGCGCCTTCTCCGCGACCAGGCCTAGGAAGGCCCGACGGATCACCACCCGCAGGTCGCGGGCGGCTTGAGTGAAGGACTTCTGCGCGATCAGCGCGTTGATCCGGGCCGAAGCGCTCTGGTTCTGCAGCGCGCCCCAATGGTAGAGCGGCTGCGTGACGCCCAGGTTGTAGAAACCGCCGCTGTCGCGGGTCTGGGAACTCGTGTTCGACGAGATCGCGGTCTGGTTGATCGCGTAACTGAGCCCGCCCCCGACGTTCGGAAGCCGCTGCGCGTCAGTGCCTTGGATTCGGATGGCGGCTACGATGCGCTCGAGATCCTGGGCCAGCAGCTGCGGGGAACGGCGGCCCGCGGCCTCCAGCAGCTCCCGCAACGCCGGCAGGTGGTGCTCGGGCAGGGTCCCGGCAACGTCCGGTCCCGCAGCCCCCCGGGCCGCGGCGACGCCCACGCCAACCCACGCCAGCAACGCGGCGCAAGCCCAGCGGGAAGGCGGGACGCGAGGGAAAATCGACACGGAAGGAATCGCGGCCAAAGCGCGGGATTTCAGGGGGCTTTGCAACAGGTTTCTCCCGGGGGCGCGTCCGCCGAGGTTTCCTCGCCACCAGCGCGGAAAATCCTCCATTCTGCGGCGATGCAAGTGCCGCTCTTGGACCTTAAACCGCCCACGGCGGAGCTCCGGGCTGGCCTGGACGCCGCCTATCGGCGGGTGCTCGACTCCGGCTGGTTCCTTCTCGGGCGCGAGCTGGATGCCTTCGAGGCGGAATTCGCGGCCTATGTTGGGACGCGCCACGGCGTCGGCGTCGCCAACGGGCTCGAGGCGCTCCAGTTGGTCCTACTCGCCCGCGGGATCGGTCACGGGGACGAGGTGATCGTGCCGGCAAACGGCTACATCGCCACCTGGCTGGCCGTGTCCCAGGTCGGAGCCCGGCCGGTGCCCTGCGAACCCGACCCCCGCACGTACAACCTTGACCCCGCGCGCGTCGCCGCCCTCCTCACGCCCCGCACGCGCGCGATTTTGCCCATCCACCTTTACGGCCTGCCCGCAGACACGGCGGCGCTGCACGCGCTGGCCGCCCCGCGCGGGCTTCTGGTCCTCGAGGACGCGGCCCAAGGGCACGGCGCCCGCCTTGGCGGCAAGGCCGTTGGTGCGCTTGGCCACGCCGCCGCCTTCAGCTTCTATCCCAGTAAGAACCTCGGCGCGCTGGCCGACGCGGGCGCGGTCACGACCGACGATGAAGTGCTCGCCGAGCGGCTCCGCCACCTGCGCAACTACGGCTCGAAGGTGCGCTACCAGCACGAGTTTCGGGGCATAAATTCCCGGCTGAGCGAGCTGCAGGCGGCGTTCCTGCGGGTGAAACTGCCCCACCTTAGCGAGTGGAACGCCCGGCGCGTCCGCCTCGCGGCCCGCTACCTCGAGCGCTTGGCGGGAATCCCGGACCTGACCCTGCCTTGGACCCCGCCCGGGGCGGAGCCGGTCTGGCACCTGTTCGTCGTGCGCACCGCGCGGCGCGACGCGTTGCAGCGCCACCTAACGGCGGCGGGGATCGGCACTCAGATCCATTATCCGGTGCCACCGCACCTTACGACGGCATTCGCGTCCGCGGGCTGGCGCCCCGGCGACTTCCCGATCGCCGAGCAGTTGGCCGCCGAGGTGCTGAGCCTCCCCATCGGCCCGCACCACACGGAGGAGCAGATCGATCACGTGTGCGCCGCAGCGCGGGAGTTCTTCGCGCGATGACGGAGGCGTCAGCGCACGAGTGCCGGGAACTGCCCGCGCGCGAATTGATTCCCGCCGCGTGGCGCGACCGGCCCGGCCCAGTCCGCACCTTCAACCCGGCCCTGCTCGCGGATGGACCCGGCTGGATGCTCGCCTACCGCGTGGTGCTCGGGGACGGCCAGCGGCGTCTTGCCTGCTGCCGGCTCGACGCGGGATTTCGAATCATCCCCGGCTCCCCAGTGCCGTTCTCGGACGCCGTGGTGTTTCCACATGATCCCTCGCTCCCGCCAGTGGCGCGCACCTGGCTGGCCGACCCGCGCCTGCACCGCTGGGGAGGGCGCATCTTCGTTTATTGGAACTCGGGTTGGCACGAGCCGCACAACCACCAATTTCTACAGGAGGTAGATCCGCGCACCCTGCTCCCCGCCGGCCGCGCCCGGGAACTCCAGTTGGCCGGGCCCCGGCGGCCGCAGGAAAAGAACTGGACCGCGTTCGCGACCGCTGAAGGGCAGGTGCACGCCGTTTACTCCATCACCCCGCACCGCGTGCTCCGTCTAGCCCTCGGGGGCGAAGGCCCAGTAATCTGCGACGACGCCGCGACCACCGATTGGGAACCGCCCAGATACCCCGCGGCGCACGGAGGCCTGCGGGGCGGGGCACCTCCGGTGTGGCACGCGGGGTGCTTCTGGTCATTCGGCCATTCGGTCCACGACGGCCCGGCGGGCTATTGTTACCGCGTGGGCGTCTACTGCTTCCGCTCCGGCCCCGACTTCGCACCCGTCGCGGGGCCCGCGATGCCGCTTGAGCTCGCGCGAGAGCGGCGGGCGCGACGGGTACATCCACGGCTGAATCCCGCGGTGGACGAGGTAATCTACCCCTGCGGCGCGGCCTTTAGTGGCGGGCGTTGGGTGATCAGTCACGGGATCAACGACGAAGCCTGCGCGCTGTCCTTCGTCGCCCCGGAGGAGGTTGAGGGTTGCCTCCGCGCGGTGCCCGGGCATCCCCGTTGACCGCGATTATGTGCGGAAACCTAGTGCAGGCACTGATCCTTGAACCCGCGCGGATGGTCGCCGGGGTGTGGGCGCGCCGCGGGCTGGTCGGGCAGTTCACGCGCCGCAACATCGAGGTGCGCCATCGGGGGAGCCGCCTCGGGCCGATCTGGGCGCTGCTGACGCCGCTCTCGATGCTGGCGCTATACTTCGTGGTTTTTGGCCTGATTTACGGGCAGCGTTTCGGGGTCGTGCCGGGAGAAACGCACTTCGACTTCTCCCTCGCCCTCTTCCTCGGGCTGAGCCTGTTCCACGCCTTCTCGGAGACCTTAGCGTGGGCGCCGGGCTTGATCGTGGCCAACCCCAACTTCGTCAAAAAGGTCGTCTTCCCGCTGGAGGCGCTGCCGGTGGCCCATCTTGGGGCCACTCTTTTCCATCTCATGGTCGGGCTGGCGCTGGTGCTGGTCTGCGCGGCGTTTTCCACCCGCGGGGTTTCCACAGGGGTGCTCTGGTTGCCGGTGCTGGTCCTGCCGCTGCTCCTGCTCGCCCTCGGCGTGGCGTGGGCGCTGGCGGCGATCGGGGTCTTTGTGCGCGATCTGGGGCAGGTTACCCCGTTCGCCTCGACCGCCCTGCTGTTCGCCTCCGCCGTGATGTACCCGCCAGCGAGGATCCCGCCGGAACTGGGTTTCCTGCAGCACAATCCCCTGCTGCAGCTGGTCGACCTGAGCCGCCGGGTAGTCCTCTGGCACGAGCCGCTGCCTTGGGTGCCGGTGCTGCAACTCTACGCGGTGGGCCTCGGCGTCTGCGTGCTGGGCGCTGTGCTGTTCTCCCTCCTGCGGCGCTCCTTTGCGGAAGTGCTCTGATCTGGATTGGCGGCCACAAAAAGCCGCCCCAGGAAAGGGGCGGCAAAGAAGAACCGAGGAAGTTGGCTCAGAGGCTGGTCGCGTTCAGAGGGTGCTCCGGGGAGGCGTCCTTGTCCGCACCTTTTAGGCCGCTCGGGCTGCTCTGCAGGTGGCCTGCAGCGATGCTGGCCGCCCGGGCCTGAGCGGCGGCCGTAGCGTTCCTCGGCTTGTCCCGGCCGCCAAGGTACAGCCCGGCCGCGCCCGCGACGTGGGGGCCGCCACACTCGTGCCGCTCATCGTCGCGTATCCGCCGCCGATGTAGGTTGAGAGGATGTTCAAGCCAGGCGCCGCCATATCCACCCCCGCGCCGAAATTGCTGAGGGAGGCAAACGTGTCGTCCGCACTATACCCGGCCCCCTGACCCAACCCGCCGGGTAGTCCAGCGG